>DASRHX010000577.1:0-8889 GCA_035650295.1 Bryobacteraceae bacterium
TTCTATGGAACACCGGCCTTTCAGTTCACTTTCTCGAATTTTGTGGTCCCGGTGCAGATCAGCCCGGACCCGAACGATCCCGAGGTCCAGGCGATCTCGGCATTCCTCCGAGTGCTGAACGCTCTTGAAAACATCCGCTCCTCGATTAACGTCGCGGAGCGCGGACGCCTGATGAGCAATGCGCAGGATGCACGCGAACTGGCTGGACTGGCTTTGGCCGAAACTGTCGATGCCATTGCGGTGTTGTCTCAGGGAGCGCTGAAGAACAGCAATGAGATACCGATCATAACAGCCCGGGGTGAGTTGCAGGGAGCGCGCGGGTTCCTCGACGGAGCTCGCCAGAGTCCGTCAACTGCTGCCGTAGCCAATAAGTTGGACCAGGCACTGCGCAGGTTGAGGGCAGCGAGGTCGACACTGGCGAACCCGGCCACACTACCGCCGTCATTTCGTAATTAGCGCCTGGGGTTCAGGGGCGGCGACTTACTTCGTATTCACGACATCGCTTGCGAGGCCGCGTATGGTGGCCAGCGCCTGATTCACCAACTCTGGTGCGATACCCATTTCGAGGAAGGCGATCTCCATATGCAGCGTCAGGATGTCAAAGTGGCGTTGTTCAATCGGATGGGCCGCGTGCGCTTCGCGCAGAGAACGCCCGTCGTATGCATCCGGACCGCCCAGCGCCTGGCTGATGAAGGACAGCTGGTGCGACTCCAAGCGCTGGCGATCCACCCCCTCGAAGAAAGGCAGAAGCGCGGCGTCCTGAAATACCTTGCGGTAAAAAAGCGATACGGCTGGCCGGAGAACGGCGTCGCCGCCCACCTGTTCATAGAGGCTGGCTATCGGCACTGGTTTCCAGGATACAGGGCGCGCTCAATTGCCGCCAGATGAACCTGAGCGCAGTCAAGATGCGGGAAGTCCGTGTTCGATTCGTTGAAGACGAGCGAAAGGTCGGTTCCGGCGAGCAGAATGGCGTCGAGCGATTCGCGATTGCAAAGCTTCTTCGCCAGTGCTCGCAGCGAGCGGCGATGCTCGTCCGGATCGCCTTCCCCATTGGCGATCCGCAGATAGGTTGTGTGGACAGTGTCTATCTCACCTGGCGTTGGCGGAACGACTTCCACCTGCGGTAGTTTGCCAAACAGTCTCGACTCGATCGTGTATCGCGTTCCGAAGAGCGCGACTCGTTTGAAGCCTAGCCTGCCAACCTCGTCCGCGATCGCGTCGAGGATATTGACGAAGGGAATCGGCGTTACCCGCGCCAGTTGCGCGGCGCAGGCGTGCGGCGTGATCGCCGGAATCGCGGCGATCGTCGCTCCGGCGGCTGCCATTTGCTGAATGATCGAAGCCAGGTATGCCGCCAGGGCGTCCAGATCGCCCGCCTGAAGGTAGGAGAGTCCACGGCGCATGCTGGCGTGCGAAATCACGATGTTCGCCTCGCGGCCGGCCTGTTCGAGTGCGTTTACCAGATTCCGGTAGTAGTGCATCGTGGCGGGCACACCGAGTCCCCCGACCAAGCCGAGACATCTGCGGGAGGCAAGCGGATCCATGAACTTATGATCCCTGATGCGCGCCAGGACTGAGTTCTCCAGGAAGCATTTTGCCCGCCTATTACCCCCCGAAAGGCAAGGTACTTCAGGTGTTTACCGTAGAGTGAACCCCTTATTCTCCTCATGGTAAGAACTGCTAGCACTGAAGTTCTGGTTTGACGTCGTCGATTAGAACAAGATAGGAGGCAGGGCATTCCAAGAGGGACAAACAAATGGCGCTGAAGTGCTGCCGGTTTTGCGAGGCACCCTTGGCGGACGGAGACAACGCCGGACGTCCAGGGGAGTTCTGCAGCGACGAACACCGGAGAGAGTATCTGGACCAAATTCAGCGGGAAACGGTCGAACGTCTGAAGCGTTCGGAAGTGGCGACACTAACGCACTACCAGACCGTGCTGCAAGCCGGGCCTCCGCCTGGGCTGATGCACACCCCTGCGTTGCGGGGTAATTTGCGCGATGCGCACCTGCACCGCGATCCGAATGGAGAACGCGGCACCCAAACCTCATTCGTGCTGGAAACGGCGAAGGCGCCCTTGGTGAACGGTTCCGTCGCAGCGGACCTGGCGGCGGCATCGGAAGCAGCGGCCCATCCTCCCACAACATCTGACGCGATCGGCCACATCGAAAAAACCGATAACGCGAGCTTGAGTAACCTGCTTCGCGAGGCGCGTGACCGCATCGCCAATGACCCTGCTCCCACCACCACGGCGCTGGCGATCCGGCGCAAGTCAAGGCCGGTATCCAAGCGCCCCATGCCGCCCAACGGCGCCTCCAACGGCACCCACGTACCGGAGGCCGCCGAAGCAGCGCAGGCCGTTCCCGTGCGTCCGGTAGTGGACCTCGCCATCGAGCCTCCGCAGATTACCGTTCCGTTGCGCCCGGAAGCACAGCCGTCCATAGGCGTCGTCTCGTCTCCCACGGCCCAGCCTGACTATCCGTCCCAGAACAATACGCTGGCAAAACCGAGCTCGGAGGCCTGTATTGAGATCGCCCCTCCGACTCTTGCCATGCCCACGGCCACACTCATGGAGCGGATTCCCTGGTATGTAGTCCTGGTGCTGGTGCTGGGGATTGCGGGCGCTGGAGGTTACTATTGGTCGACGACGCAGGCACTCGCCGCCAAGCCGGCAGCAAGACCCGTAATGGACGAAGTGAAGCCGCTCAGCATGGCGATCACCGAATGGGAGACGGTGAACGCCACCGGTGAGGACTCCTTCATGTCCGGCCGCACGCTCACCTTGCACAAGTCCTCGATGGAGCTCACCGACTACCGCGTCGAGTTCGTCGGGATGGTTGACTACCGCGCCCTCGGCTGGGCGGTACGCATCCAGGATCCAGGCAACTACTACGCCGCCAAACTACGCCGCAATCCCAGCGGCAAAGCGCGGCTCTCTTTCGTACGCTGGAAGGTGGAGAATGGCGTGGCGGGGCCGGAAGCAATTCTACCCCTGGAAATGCGGCTGCCAAGCAACGAACAGTACACCGTGAAGATCGACGTCCGTGGCGATCAGATTGTCACCAGCCTTCAGGGCAAGGTGATCGACCGCTGGAGCGACGACACCTTCTCCAAGGGCGGGTTTGGCTATTCAAACCAAAACACCGAGCTCGGCAAGGTGGTGGTGACTACGATTGGCATCTTAAATAAGCCCAAAACTCCGTAGGCCGGGCGGCGTAAATGATGTCGCCTGAGGACCCTCAAAGAGACATTTCGTTCATTCACCGGATGGCGTCGGAGGCGGCCGCTACCGGCAACTATACCGAGGCGCTCCGTTTCTTCGACAGGGCATTCGCCGATGCCGGCGACGATGTGGAACGAGCGGATGTGCTCTCTTCCCGTAGCCAGTTTCTGCTCGAAGAGATGGGGCGGGATTCCGAAGCCTTGCAGGTAGCCGCCGCGGCGTTGTCAATGGTCGAAAAGGCTCCTCCCTCCGCGGTTGTCAGCATGATCCGGGGAGTCTGCCGTTGGGTGGCCTTAGCGGCCCAAGTCGAGCCGGACGAGGAAGCGATTGCGACCGCCAGGGAAGCGCTGGCGGACTTCGAGATCGTGATTGCCGCCGATCCCGCGGAGTGTGCGGCTCCAGAGTTCGCGGCAGACGTTGCCATGATTGTGGGCGAATTTGACAAGGCGATCGCGTTCCTTACGGATCTCCTGCAACGGGACGTAGTTTCCGAACGGCGTCCATTCGTGCTGGCGAGAATTGCAGCGTGCCATTGTCAATTGGGGCGGCTGGACGAAGCCCGACAGGTGGCCTTGCGTGGTCTCGCCGAGTTCGCCGGTAGCCATCTCCCTCACTTGCACCTGCAACTCGGCTACGTTCAGTGGTATCAGGGCGACTATGCGCAGGCAGCGGAGTCGTTGGCGCGCGCGCTCGATCGCGCACGTGACTTCGGCTTGTTAGGGCGGGTTGTCGTGATCGACGGCTTGGTTGCGCTGATCGAGATTCTCTATGCCGACGGGCGGAGCGAACTCGCGCGCCAGAGACTCACCGAAATCGTTCCCCTGCTCAAACAAATTGACGCGCGGCGCGGAAGTGAAGTCGTGTTGCGGCTGTGTGAAACGCTGCTCGGAGCCAACGAGTTGGCGCAGGTGGAGTCGCTCTGCAGTGAGTTTCTTGCGACGCTGGGAGTTCCCACCGCGCGCGAAGTAAGCATTCGAACTTACTTGCACTATGTGCAATCGTCGCGAGCTTACGATCGCGGCGACTATGCCGAAGCGGTTCGCAAGCTGGAGCCACTGCTCGGGCAAAAACTCGATCCGGCCTGGCTCGAGGAGTGGGTGTTGACGTTGCTGGGCCCAAGCTACCTGGGCGTTGACAACTATCGCGCCGCGCGCGAAGTGTACGCCCGTCTTTCCGGGTGGGATGATACGGATACAGCCATTCTCCGAGACGCCAGGCACAAAGTGAAGTTCATCGACGCACGGTTGTCCTACGATGCCGGCCGCTTTAGGCAGGCCGGTGAGGAACTCGAAGCGCTCCTGCGAATCCCCACGATTCAGGGGGACTTTCTGGCTGAACTGCATTACGACCTTGGACTGTGCCATGAGAAGCTCGGGGAACTCGACGCCGCGCGCGGACATTACCGGGCAGTCCTTAGCATCGAAGACGCCGGCGCCAACCGGCGTGAGTGGGCGGCTTCGCGTGATCGCGCGCTTGCCGGGGTGCGCCGCCATCCTTTGATATGATGGCTTGCATTCGAGGAGGTGCATCGAATGCAATCCCGTCGGGCATTTCTTACTACCTACGTTCCCGGTTTGGCAGCCACCGCCGCCAGCCCTCCGCCGAACTCATCCGGCGAATGGCGCAACAAACAGTCCGGGATGTCTTACCGGCGCTTGGGCCGCACCGGGCTGATGATCAGCGAGTTCGTTAGCGGCGGCGATCCGATCACTCTGTCTAACTACGACCACCTCAACTTCGCCCTCGAGAAGGGCCTGAACTATCTCGACATGGCCCCGGCCTACAACAAGGGCCAGACCGAGGAGGCCTACGGGCGGCTCATCAAGGGCTCCCACAAGCGCGACAAGGTGTTCCTCACCACCAAGGTTAGCGGCTTTAGCAATTTCCGCAACTCGATGTACAAGGAGATCTTCGACGGCCTCCCGGCAGCGAAGCAGGAGGCCATCCGCAAGCGTGGCCTCGAAATGCGCGAAGAGCGCGGCGTACTCAAGCCCGGTTACTTCTTCACTTACTATCCCGGCCAGTCGAATCCAATCGAGTTAACTTACATTGCCAACGCCATGCGGCCAGATTACGGGCATAAAGTGGAGGGCAGCCCGAAGTTCCGCGACTATATTGTCACGTCGATCGAAACTTCGCTCAAGCGCGTGGGCACGGATAACTTCGACATCCTGATGTGCCCGCATGGCTCAAACTCGCCCGAAGAGCTGGAGATTCCCGAGATTCTCCAAACCTTCGAGCGTCTGAAGAAGGCCGGAAAAGTGCGCTTCCTTGGCTTCACTTCGCACACGGACTCGGGCGGCGTCCTCGCTCGCGCGGCGCAATTAGGCCACTACGACTGCGCCATGCTTGCCTACAACGTCTTGAACGCCGGCTACGTCGAGCGCAGCATTCGCGAAGCGCGCGCCAAGGACATGGGCATCATCGCCATGAAGGTGGCGATGAGCGTTGCGACTCATCATAAGTCGTTGCAGCCAGTGCCGCAATGGCGCATCGACAAGATCAACCGCGTCATCCCGGGTGGCATGAAACCGCCGATGAAGGCTTACCTTTGGGCTCTGCAGAATCCAAATTTGTCGGGCGTCATATCAAACCTTTGGGACAAGACGCTCGTCGAAGAGAATTTAAGCCTCGCTGGCAAGAAAGTGGAACTACAGCCGGCCTGAGCCCCGTTATCAGTCAAGGAGACCAAACATGACCGCACGAATTCTGCTCGCCGCCGTCGTCACTTTGCCCGCGATGTTCGCCCAGGCGGGCAACCCCCTGAGCGCCGACGCCAAGGCTATTTGGACCGGCATCAAGACCAACAATTTGAAGGCCGCCGAAAAGATGTCCGAGGCCGACTACAGCTTCAAGCCGGCACCCGAAGTGCGCACCTATGGACAGTTAGTCGCTCACATCGCCGACGGCAATCGCCTCATCTGTGGCGCCGCGAAGGGCGAGGCCTACACGCCGTCCATCGAAAAGACCAAGACGACGAAGGCCGAGATCGTTGCCGCGCTCCAGGAGTCGATCGCCTATTGCGACGCGATTTATGACAGCATGACCGACGCCGAGGCGATGAAAATGGTGAAACTGTTCGGCCGCGACCGCACCAAGGCCGCGGCGCTGTTTGTGAACATCTCGCACGACAACGAGCACTATGGCAACCAGGTAACCTACCTGCGCATCAAGGGCATCGTCCCGCCATCGAGTGAGCCGCGGCGGTAGCCCGGATGCGGCGCACTTGTGCGCGCCGCATCGTCTTCTTCGGTTTAGTTCGTGGGCGATCCGGTGAGACCCAGCCGGAACGCGACTGTGTTGAGCAGTTTCTGAATCTGTGCCAGTTTGTCGTCCTGCGAGCCGCGGGCCTCTGCCTTCGCTGGAGATTCAATCGTGTCGATTCTCCGCGCGTGATCGGTGGCCATAAGCGGAGCCGGTACGGTTGTGGCGGAAAAAAAGCCATTGCGGTCATCTACCAGCACGAAGCGCGCTTCAGGCGCGAATGGCACACCGGGGATCTCCAGTTTGGCGACCCCGGTGCAGTCCGGATTGAGAATATATGTGCCCTTGCCAGGCCGGTCGGGAATGTGTCCGGAGATCGCGCCGTGAACGTTGTCCACCTGCGTGAACCCCCCATTCCCGTCATAGCGCCGAATGAGCGTGCCGACGAACTGCTCTAAGGGGCCATTGGGTGCACTGGGCCGGATTCCGCTGACTACCATTCCCCACTCCCCTTTCATGGTGGCGAGGCTGCACGGTTCCGGTTTTCCGTCGGCGGCGCAGAGCGCTCCGGCGATTGAGATCAATCCGAGTACTGGCACGAAGGTTGATTTCTTCATCTGTTTTGCTACCTTTCTCAAAGCTGTCTACGGCCATTGGGCCGGATCACGATGAAGTATGCGATCAGTCAGGCAGGTGGAACAATACTCGTCAAATGGAAACCGCCTTACACGCCAAGGCGCTGAAGAATATATATTTAGTGCGAGTCCTCACACATGTTAGACTCCTGCTTAGACGTGTCTCATTGATTCCTCACTCCCATTCAACGTCCACAAGAGTCTCGTTCGGACCTTTTGAACTCGACGCGAAATCGGGAGACCTATACAAGTTCGGCAGGAAAGTACGGTTGCAAGGTCAACCGATGGCAGTCCTCTCGATTCTGATTGACCGGGCCGGAGAGATTGTGACCCGCGAAGAGCTGCAGGATGAACTGTGGCGCGGTGGCACTAACGTCGACTTTGAAAATGGTCTCAACGCCGCGGTAAACCGCCTCCGCCAGACGCTGGGTGAATCGGCCGACGTTCCGCGATATGTAGAAACCATTGCCGGGCGAGGCTATCGCTTCATCGCCCCTATCGAACGGCAATCAGCTCATCCCTTGTTAGAGATGGCCCCGGTGGGCGAGCAGCGAACGGAGAGGGGACCGAGTTCGGACCGGCCTTGGGCGATCCTGGCAGCCGTCACCTTGTTGGTGGGTGCGGGCGCATATGCCGGTTATCGTTTTGGCCGGGACAGCGGATCGTCAGCGCTACAGGCTCAGATGCGTCCGATACGGTACACGGTGTTGCCTCCACCTGGTTTCGAGATGAACCCGGCCAGTTCCCGGCAAACCTTCGCGCTTTCTCCCGATGGCACCCAATTGGCCTTCTCCGCCATGGGAGCGGACGGCGGCTTCGAGTTGTTTCTTCGCGATTTTGACTCCCTCGAAACCAAGCCAGTGCCCGATACCGAGGGCGTCTACCACCTGTTCTGGACCGCTGACAGCCGGTCGTTGATCATATCCGCGAAGGGAAAGCTGCGGCGGCTTTCCATGCCTATGGGAGGCGCGCAGCAGATCATCGGCGATTTCCCCACGATGACTTTTAGCGGGACGTTCCTTGACCCGCAGCGGCTCCTCATCGGCGGCCGTTTACAATCCGGCATCTTGTCCACACCTGGGGGCGGTTTCGAAACCACCAAGGAGAGCTATCGTTGGCCTCACTTGCTTCCCGATGGGAGGCACGTTCTCGACATCAATTTCGATTCGCAAGGCCGCCACCGTGCCCGGGTTATGTTACCGGGCTCAACCGCGCCCATACGCGAGCTGATGGAGACGGATTCGCGCGTGGAATATGCGCCGTCGAGTACCGTGCCGGGAATGGGCTATCTGCTTTATGTCCGTGCGGGAAACCTTATGGCGCAGCGATTCGACCCGTCTACATTGAGCATGGCGGGCAGTCCGGTTCCGATTGCGAGAAAGGTTTACACGTTCCTCCCTTCTGGCGCGGCTGAATTTTCGGTCTCCAAAAATGGAACCCTCGCCTACCAAAGCATTGCCGGCCGTTCGCAACTGATGTGGGTAGACCGGCAGGGGAGAGAACTCTCCGCGGTCAGCCCGCCGAATCTTCTTCTGCGATCCGCGCGGGTCTCACCCGATCAAAGAACAGTGGCAACAGCGGTCTACGATGTCGAGAAGGGCGCGACATCGATTTGGCTCTTTGATGTGGCCAAAGGCGCAGGCAGGATGGTGAGCGGCGCACCGGGGACTGAGGACTCTCCCGTATGGTCGCCGGATTCCCGCAAATTTGTCTTTCACCGCGCCCAAGTCGCGCTTCCCAGTTTGTTCATGCGACATGTCTCCGAAGAGGGCCGCGAGGACGCTCTTTCGAGCGGAGGATTTCATGCGGCGACGGACTGGTCGAGTGACG
>DASRHX010000578.1:0-2803 GCA_035650295.1 Bryobacteraceae bacterium
ACAGCTTTCTCGGGCACCACATCGGGCGACCATATCAATTGGACGCGAGGACCAGCCATGTGTCGATCCTGGGCCAGCACTGAGCTCCGCCCCAAGGCAACCGACGCTAACTCTGCGCCTGCACAGCCACTTTGATTGACCGAGAACCGTACTCGGCATTCGAGACCATGATCGAGTCAACTAAGCGACTACAACTAGACGCCACTCGTGCCAGGACTAGCCCGTAACCAGCCCGGCGGCCTCAATAGTCGCTGCGCCTCATTCGCCGGTAACAGGTCTTCCAAGATCTTTTTTTCCTTCCCCCTCAATCGCTTCCCGCGCTCCTCACCGTCGATCCTTGCGGCCGTCGTTCCACACTCAGAGCGCAAGGAGCAGGCAACCATGCAATCCGCAACCCCCATTACTCAATCCGCCGCCGCCACCGCCGCGGCCACCCAGCAATGCCCCATTGACACTCGAGCCGCCGTGCTCGCCCGTCAATATCGAGCCCAAGGCGACCTCGAACTCATCTTCGTCCGGCAAATCGCGTCCGCCGAAACTACCTTCAACTCCCTTCAACGTGCCATCGATCGCCTCAACGCCGCCGCCGAAATTGACGACGTCCGCATCGACCGGCTCTCCCGCTCCCAGGCCCGCTCCCAACGCATGCAAACCAACGCCCTCAAGGAATTGAAAGAACTGCAGCAGCGCCGCAATCTCATCGAACGCTTCCCCGATCAGACCAAGGATTGCCCGCCGCTGGCCGATCACTTCGCCTACGTCGGCGAACACCCCATCATCAAGCCCATCCCACCGCTCATGCGCGGACGCCTCTACCCGCCTCTGGATAACACCCGCATGCGCTTCAGCGAACCCGACCCAACCAAGCACGCCAAGGGGATCCCCGACATCAAACGACTCATCCCCGACACGCGGCCCTAACCCAACGCTCTTCCCTATCCTCGCGCGGAGCGCGGATGCCGGCCGGTTAGGCCCCGCGCGGGTTCGTTTGCAACGTCATGTAGTTGCCGTCCGTCCGCGACGGAGCCTTCGAGCGCACCACGCGCGACAGGTCCATCACACACAGCACATTGCTCTCGCCGAACGGTTCCGGATACAGCTTGAAGTCCACCGGCTCCTTCTCGGCATTCAGCGTGGCCACTTCGGCGGCCGTCGCGAAACCGAGAATCTGAATCGCGCCTCCGGCCAGCTTGTGATACTCGAAGCTCTGAAAGATGCGCTCGATGAACAGCGGTGCTTCGAGCGTCGGCGCCGATACGCTATAGCCATAGACGCCTTCGGGCAATTGCGCCACCGACAAGCCTTCATGGCTGGCTTGAAGCGGCTTCACATGAAACTTCTTGCGGGCGGATTCCAGCTCGGCAAGGAAATCAACAGCAGGGGTACTCATAGGTGGGAAACTAGAATTTTACCACGCCGGTGCGACTCTCCCAACAACTCTCGATCTCTCTGCTGACGCCTCCGTCGAGCGATGCCGAGCCCACCTGCCGGCTTTTCCACAACGGTCGCGACACCAGCCTCATCCTTCCAGGCGCCACGCTCGAAGCCGCAATCGAACTGCCCCACGGCTGGCTCGTCTTCCTCACCCACGACATCCCCTACGAAGAAGGCCTCGAAATCTGCCTCGTGTCCAGCACCTTCGAACTCCTCGACCGCGCCACCCTCGCCGCGCCTTACTCCACCGGCGCCTTCGAGAACCTGGAAATCACCTCACCTACCAGCCTCTGTTTCGATTTCCTCGGCGAGCGGCCCTGGCAGCTCGATCTCCTGGAAAACCCTCGTTTCCGCCTTCCCGTCTTCACCGAACCCCTCGGCGTCCAGCGCCCGTTCGGCTTCAAAAGGCACTTCCTCCTCAACCACCGCGTGCTAACCTGAAGGTTCCCACCTTGAAAATTGGATTTGTAAGTCTCGGTTGCCCCAAAAACCTCGTCGACACGGAAGTCATGATGGGGCAGCTCGTCTCTCGTGGCCATGAACTCACGCCGTGCCCGGACGAAGCCGACGTCATTGTCGTCAACACCTGTAGCTTCATCGACCCGGCCAAAGAGGAATCGGTCAATACGATCCTGGAAATGGCCGAGTTCAAAAAGACCGGCCGTGCCCACCGCCTCGTCGTCGCCGGCTGCCTCGTGGAACGCTATCGCGGCGACATCCAAAAGGATTTGCCCGAAGTCGACGCCATCGTCGGTACCAATGAAATTGAACGCATCGTCGCCGCCTGCGAGGGTGGCTCCCAAGTCGCGCTTCCCCCTGTCATCGAGCCGTACCTTTACCACGAGGGCACGCCGCGCGTCTTCACCACGCCCCGCCACTCGGCCTACATCAAGATCGCCGAAGGCTGCGATCATCCCTGCACCTTCTGCGTCATTCCGCACTATCGTGGAACGTTCCGCAGCCGCCGCTTCGAGTCCGTAGTGGTCGAAGCCAACCGTATGCTCCAGCAAGGTGTGCGCGAGATCAACCTCATTGGCCAGGACACCACCAGCTACGGCGAAGACCTCGGCCTCAAAGACGGTCTCGCCCAACTCCTGGCCCGCCTCGCCAATCTCAACGCGCCCAACCCCTATTGGGTCCGGTTCCTCTACGCCTATCCCAACCGCATTACGCAGAAGCTGCTCGACACCATCGCCGAGCACCCCGCCCTGCCCAAGTACATTGATATGCCGCTGCAACATGCCAGCGCCAACGTGCTCAAGCGCATGAAGCGTGGCTCCAACGGCGACCTCTTCCTCAAGATCCTCGAACGCGTGCGCCGCACCATCCCCGGTGTCGCCATCCGCACGAGCTTCATCGTCGGCTTCCC
>DASRHX010000579.1:0-3449 GCA_035650295.1 Bryobacteraceae bacterium
TTTGCGGAGATGGGCAGTAAGGGCCAATGCATCTGCGTAACCACGTTGTCGCTTCCCCCAACTGCATGTCACTTTCACCGTCGATCACGTAGTGAATCTCATGATTCCCATTTACCGCGACGTCCTCAGGTTGCAGCGGCCAGCTGATGTGAATGATGATGCCAGCGATCGAATCCTGCACATCCCAATCGGCGAACGCCATCGGAGATTCCACCGCGACCAAAAGCAGCGCGATCGTTCCGTAGCGCCAACGCGTCATTCTTGCCACCTAACCGCTCGGCATCAGCGGCGGCGGGAAGCACCGCCCGCTGTATGCCGTTGTTACGTCGCTCCTGATCCGAGCGACGACCCGTGGCGCACGAGCACAATCTTGCCTATCACGCCTCCCTTCCCGAGCAGCTCCTGCGCGCGTCTTGCCTCGGCAAGAGGAAATCGCTGCGCGATGAGCGGCTTGATCTTCTGCTGTTGAAGGAGGTCAAGCAGGGCGATCAAGTCCTGCCGAAACAGAGCCGGCTTCAACCGCTTGAGCGTCTGGATGCTATAGGGGACGATCCGTTTCCGGCCGGGGAGAAGCCAGCCGCCGACGATGTACAACGCATAGATGGGGATTCCATGAAGGCGATTGCGACGGCCGGTACGGTCCGAACCTAATCCCTCCCCACGTAGCGAAGTTGTATTGCCATAACCCACCACCCGCCCGCCCGGACGAAGAGCCTCGCGGGAATGCCAGAGGTGGGCGCCACCGATGGGGTCGAAGACGGCGTCCACGCCGTCGCCCGTGAGACGATGTATTTCCTTCACGTAGTCCTGATTCCGATAATCGATTGGTACAGCGCCCATCTCGGAAACGGCCGGCGCCCCTCGCGATGAACAGGTACCGTACATCTTCAGTTCGGCAAGGCGCCCCAGCTGCAGGAGGGCCGTGCCGACCCCGCCCGACGCGCCGTGAAACAACACGCGCTCGCCCGGTTTGATCTTGGCGGAGCGATGCAGCATCTGATACGCCGTGATGTAGTTAAGAATGAGGCTGACGGCCTCGGCGACGTCCAACCCGGATGGCACTGGAACCAGCTCGCGCTGCGGCACGCAGACGAACTCCGCGTACGCGCCATGTATGGGCATCGCGGCAACGATCTGGCCTGGCTCGATTCCGAAGACTCCGTTGCCGAGCCGATCTACCTCGCCAACCAGGTCCCACCCCGGCGTGTAGGGCACCGAGGGCGTTTCGGGATGGACGCCCTCGCGCGCCATGATGTCGGGCAAGGAGACGCCTGCCGCCAGCACTCTCACTCGCGCTTCACCGTCCTTTGGCTCGGGGCAGTCTTCTTCAACCACCCGAAGTGCATCGGGCCCGCCGTAGCGAGTGACGATGATTCGCGTGTGTTTCACGGACCACTTCCTCGCTTGCCGAGCGCTGGACCTTGTGCGGCGTAACGCCGCGGATCAGGCGCGGCTATTTGCCGTCGCCTGCATCCGGATTGTTGGCTGGTTCTATTCCGAGCCATCTGAGAGCGTCGTTGAGATGGTCGAATGTCGTGACACGCATGCCCCGGTTCCGGGCGACGGCTTCGCCGAACCTGCTTGGGTCACGCATCGGGACTTCCAGAACATACGCAAACTCTGTGTCAGGAGAGACACCGCTAGCTCCGAATTGGGCGACGGTCTCGGCCGCAAATTTGCCGTAGTAGAACCGTTCCATGAAATCAGGACTTCCCTCGAGTCCTCGGCCATCGAAAAGTACCTTCCCAACCTTGTTTTGCGCAACAGCCTCGAGCATTTCTATAAATGTTCTTTCCGCCTCCGCCAGCGAAAACTTTCCCGTCGCGCCTACGTGAAGGCACCCTGATTTAGCAGAGATTTTCAGCATCATACTCATCTTGTTACCAACCTCTCCAGCCAACGATCAAGGCTGAACGGACGAGACCAGCGAGCGAAGCGAGCAGGTTCGAAGATCCGTTTCAAGCCTATTGTTAGGTCGCTCGCAGATTAAGCCGATAACGAATCTCACGTATCGTAAAGTTTTTCCAATGGTCGTCATCCTTTACGGCACCGTCCTGGATAAATCCAAACGATTCGTAAAAAGTGCGTGCTCGTTGGTTTGCTTCTAATACCCACAAAGTAAGTTGGTCAAATCCGCGCTTTCGAACTTCGCCGAGTGACGCGGAGAGCAATGCGCGACCAATTCCTTTTCCCCATTTCTCCGGATGAACATAAATTGCGCTAACCTCTGCCGTGCTCGGATTAGCATCTGGGTCGCGTGAAGAGCCGAGCGCAGAGAACCCCACTATGTTGTCTTCGGTATATTCACCGATGAAAATGATCTTGTCCGGATCCTGGGTCAATTCACGCCACATATTTGTTCGTTTTTCCACGTCAAGGCCGTCGAGAAAATCATCGGGCATGTACCCTCGATAAGCGACCTGCCATGAGCGCACGTGAACTGATGCAATCCCGGAAGCATCATCAACTGTGGCTTTCCGGATTGAGGCAGTTTGCATCTGTCGGCCTAACGTCGCCTTCGGCCGCAAGGCCCCAAACGAACACTTTCAAAGTCACTCGGAACCGCAACCGGGGCCGCGTCTGCTGCAGGGCGTTTGTTAGGCATCCGCAGTGCGCTCCCGACTGTGCGCAAAGTGTGGCACGTCGGCACCCAGATAATCCCACGGCTGTGCGCTTGCAGCCCACACTTCAGCCTGCGGCTTGAACCAACTCGGGTCATCAAGGCTGCCCGCCTTGATGCCGAGGAAGTCTTTGCGCGCGGAGGACGACGCAAAGAGAGGCGCTCCACATTCGCCGCAAAAGGCTCGGTGAGCAGTGTGTCCGCTGTCGGCTGTTATCGAGTAGCGTTTGGGCTCGCCGCGGTGCAGCCGGAACGAGTCAGCAGGCACCACAACTGTGGGAGAGAATCCCGTGCCTCCGGTGCGTTGGCAATCGCGGCAGTGACAATTCACCATCGCTACCGGTACCGCTGAGCACTCGTAGCGCACTGCACCACAGGCAACCCACCAAAGAATGGCACGTCGATCGATCACTCCTCCATGTGCTGAACCGGATGCTTAATGTTCCGGTTAAGCGGCGGCGCGCTGAACTTCGTGCCCTGGCACTTTATCCATCACTACCGTCCGCTGCAACCATTTGTTAGGCCATCCAATGCTTTCATTACAGCCTCGCAGCACGCTATCTGCTCGTTCTCTGTTAGTGACCGGTAGAGCGCATTTCGACGCCGATGGCGGCGCTTACTTGATTCTCCTGGTGGGGTCGGATCGTAAGAGAGGCGACGAACGTGACTGCGGCAACCACGAGCAGATACCAAGCGGGCGCGGCGAGATTGCCCGATGTCTTAATCATCCAAGTGACGACGAGCGGAGCTGTGCCACCGAAGAGAGCGAGCGTGATGTTGTAGCCAATCGCCATGGCGCTGTACCGCAGACGGGCAGGAAATAGTTCCG
>DASRHX010000580.1:0-4864 GCA_035650295.1 Bryobacteraceae bacterium
TATCACCGCCGGCTCGCGCACCACGCCCTCCACTGTGCCCGCCGTGCGCAAAGCGGCCGTCGAGGTTGCCGGTAAGACCGAGCCCACGCCGCACGCCGATTGGGATGTCTTCGGCACGCCGCAAGCGCAGATTCACTCGCGCGCGATCGTCACCGGTGCGCATCAATATCCTTCCGACATCCGCCGCCCGAACATGGTCTATGGCGCAGTCCTGCGCGCGCCCGCCTACAACTCAACGCTCGTTTCCGTGGCTGCACAGTCCGTCTCTAAGCTGCCCGGCGTCACGTTGGTACAGGACAAGAACTTCGCCGGAGTGACCGCGCCGAACTCGTTTGCCGCGCGCAAAGCGATCGATGCGCTGGCCGCCACCGCAAAGTGGGATGCGAAGCCGCATCCTTCTCACACCGAAGTCGCCGCTGCGCTGAAAGCGGCCGCCGGCAAGCCGCGCGAGCAGGTGAAAGGCACCCCCGAAGAGACCATCACCAACGCCTCCAAGCGCCTTCGACAGAGCTACTACGCGCCATTTATTCAGCACGCGCCCATGGAGCCGCGCGCCGCCGTGGCCGAGTGGACCGAGGGAAAACTCACCGTCTGGACCGGCACACAAAACCCGTTCGGCGTGAAGCAACAATTGGAGCAGGCATTCCACCTGTCGCCAGGCCAGGCGCGCGTGATTGTTCCCGACACCGGCGGCGGTTTCGGCGGCAAACATACCGGTGAGTGCGCCATTGAGGCCGCCCGTTTGGCAAAGGAAAGCGGCAAGCCGGTGCACCTGCGATGGACGCGCGCCGAAGAGTTCGCCTGGGCCTATTTCCGGCCCGCCGGTGTATGGGAGGTCGAAGCAGCGCTCGACGCCAAGGGCCATGTTACGGCCTGGGACTTCTCCGCCTACAACCCCGGGACGGCAGCCATCGCGACACCCTACAACATCGCCCACGTGCGCACCCGCTATTTCGATTGCGACTCGCCCATGCGCGAAGGCTCGTATCGCGGCATTGCCGCGACAACAAACAATTACGCTCGTGAATGTTTTATGGACGAGCTGGCCCAGTTGGCCTCCGCCGATCCGCTCGAATTCCGCCTCGCCCACATCGACAACCCGCGCCTGCGCGACGTGCTGACCGCCGTCGCGGCCAAGTTCAATTGGTCCGCGCGACGCAAAATGCGACGTCCCAACGTCGGCGTTGGGCTTGCCTGCGGCACGGAGAAGGGCTCCTACATCGCCGCCTGTTGCGAGGTCGAACTCGGCTCAACGCCCAGCGTGCCTATCCGCGTGCGAGAATTTCACGCGGCGTTTGAATGCGGTGCGATCCTCAATCCGTCGAACCTTCAAGCGCAGGTCGAAGGCTCGCTCATCCAGGGCCTCGGAGGCGCGCTCAGCGAAGCGATGGAGTTCGAAAACGGCAAGCTGCTCAATGGCGCGTTCTCGAAGTACCGCGTGCCACGCTTTGCAGATGTTCCGCCGTTCACGATTTCGCTGCTCAACCGGCCGGATCTGACACCCGTCGGCGCGGGCGAAACGCCGATCATCGCCGTCGCCCCAGCCGTCGCCAACGCCTTCTTTCACGCTTCAGGCACGAGAGTGCGGTCCCTGCCGGTGCGGGGAGCGTAGTCGCTCACACTCCAAACTGGCGCAGGTGATGGTCGACGTGCCGCCAGATCAGGCGGCCCCACTGGGCGCTCGACAATTTGCCGAATGCCGGGTGGTCGGCAAAAGCTCCCTCCGGACCGTGCGCGACGACGCGTTCGAGCGCGGTTTTCAAGCGTTGCTGCTCTTCTTCCACGCCTGCCGTCGGTTGCGCGAGTAGCTCAGGCGCCGTCGGAGTGCCTTTCGGCCAGGGCAGCGGCGAATCGATCACGAGCCAGTGCACAAACCAGTTCTTCATTGGTCCCGGCTTGGGTGCGCACGGCAGCTCGCCTAGCGCCATTTCAAAACTGGCGCTGAGGTGGCGCAGCATCTTCACGGCGGTGAACTGACCCCAACGCGGCTTCGTGCCGGTGTGCACGCGCATGGCGCGTTCGAGTAACGCACGCCGCGCAGTCTCGTCAAACACCGTTTTTCCCACGAAGCGCCTCCTTCCCTGCCCTCAACAACTCAACAATGCGGTCCAGGTCGAACACGCAACCGCCCCACGGACCGCCGCTGGCATCCTGCAGCGCCGCCCACAAGCGTGTGTCGGCAGGCAGCATGGGATCGGCGTGCAAATCGTCGCGCATCGGCCGCGTGGCGAACTCGGCGGCATCACCTGCAAAGTTGATGCTCGCCTCCAGAGAATTGCGATCGATAATGATCTCGATTGGATCGCCGTCGCGCAGTTTGCCGACAGGCCCACCCGCCAGCGCCTCCGGCGACACGTGCCCGATGCAAGCACCCGTTGAGACGCCGCTAAATCGCGCGTCGGTGATGAGCGCAATCTGCTTACCGAACGACAGATGCTTCAACGCGGCCGTAATTTGATAGGTCTCCTCCATACCGGAACCCAGCGGCCCACGGCACATGAGCACCACCACGTCGCCCGCCTTCACGGCACCCGGTGCCGTCCCTTTGATCGCCGCGATGGCCGCTTTTTCCGTCGTGAATACGCGCGCCGGACCGCGCTTGCGGTAGACGCCATCGGCGTCCACAACGCTCGGATCGATGGCGGTCGCTTTCACAACACTGCCTTCGGGAGCGAGATTGCCCACCGGAAAACAGACGGTCGACGTGAGTCCCGCTGTCTTTGCAGCATCCGGCCCCATGATGACCACGTCGGGGTTGATGCCATCGCGCTCTGCCAGTTGCCGCCGCATCGCCGCGCGGCGCTCGCTCTGCTCCCACCAGTCGAGCGCGTTTCCCAGCGTCTCGCCGGAAACCGTCACCGCGCCCAGATCGAGCAGGCCTGCCCGCCGCAAATGAAGCATCACCTCCGGCACGCCGCCCGCCAGAAACACCTGCGCCGTAATGTAGCCGCGCGGCCCGTTCGGCAGCACGTCGACCAGCCTCGGCACCTGCCGGTTGATCCGCTTCCAGTCGTCGACAACGGGGCGTCTCAAACCCGCCGCGTGCGCCGTCGCCGGCAGATGCAAAATCAGATTTGTCGATCCTCCAAATGCGGCGTGCACCACCATCGCATTGTGCAGGGAGTTTTCAGCCAAAACAGTCTTCATTGTCCAGCCGCGCTTGGCCAATGCCATCACGGCGCGCGCCGAACGCCGTGCCATGTCCTTCCAGATGGGAAGCCCCGACGGCGCCAGCGCCGAATGCGGCAGCGTCATGCCAAGCGCTTCAGCGACTACCTGCGATGTCGCCGCTGTGCCCAGGAACTGGCATCCGCCGCCGGGCGAGGCGCACGACTTGCAGCCCATCTCAGCGGCATATTCGAGGGAAATTTCGCCGTGAGCGTAACGCGCCCCAAGCGATTGAATTTTGCCCGCGTCCTCGCCATCGGTGGGGCCAAGCGTTACGCCGCCGGGAACCAATACGCACGGCAGGTCTTGCGTCCCCGCCAAGGCCATCATCATGGCGGGAAGCCCTTTGTCGCACGTGGCCACCCCGACCACGGCCGACCGTGTCGGCAGCGAGCGAATCAGCCGGCGGAAGATCACCGCAGCGTCGTTTCGATAGGGCAGCGAATCGTACATTCCCGGCGTGCCTTGCGTGCGGCCGTCGCATGGATCCGTGCAAGCTCCCGCAAAGGGAACGCCACGCGCCGCCGTAACTTCACGCGCGGCCTCTTCGACGAGCAACCCGACTTCCCAGTGTCCTGTGTGATAGCCGAGGGCAATGGGTGATCCATCGGGCGCGCGTACACCTCCATGGGTGGAGAGGATCAGCACTTCGGGCCCGCCCAGCTTCGAGGCGTCCCAGCCCATGCCGACATCCTGCGTCCAGCCGAACAGGTCGCCCGAAGGCCCCTGAATCAGCATCTCCGGCGTGATCGGGAGTTGTCCCGTGGGGCCGGCCTGCTTGGTGCGGACATCGAAAAGTGTCGAATCGCCCGAATCGAAAATCCCATTGCTCATCACGGATAGTCTACGAAACTCAGCCACTCACTTCGCGTAGGCGGCATAGCCTGCGATCGCCGCATAAATACCCATCATCAGCATCTGCACGCCGATAACGGCGATGATGAGTCCCATCAGCCGGCTCACCACGTTTAGCCCGCTCTGGCCCAGAAACCCCATCAGCCGCGCGCTGAAGAGGAACGCGATGAGGGATACCGCGCAGATAATCGCCGCGGCGGTCAACGTCATCGCCACGCGCACTACGTTTCCGTCGCCTGCGAATCCCATGGCTGTCGAAATCGTCCCCGGACCGGCGATCAGCGGCGTGGCCAGGGGCGACACCGCCACGGACAATTGCGATTCGCGGCACTCCTCCTGGTCCTCATTCGTCGGGGACTGCACTTGCGAGGGCTGCCCGTGCACCATCTCGAATCCGACGATCATCACCAATGCGCCGCCCACGATGCGAAACGCGGTGAGCGTGATGCCAAACAGGCTGAAGATCAGGTTGCCCGAAACCGTAAAAAGCGCGATGATACCGAAGGCGATCGCGACCGCCCGCCGCGCCACCTGGGCCCTTAACTCGGGCGAATTCCCAGCGGTGACGTTGGCAAAAATCGGCGCCGTGGAAATGGGGTTGATGATAGCAAAAAAACCCGTCACCATCGCGCCAAAGAGGGTCCAGTCCATACAGCTTTCTCCTGCCTTAGCGCTTAGGAAATCGATGGGACTGCCAGTTCATCATTTCATCCACGGTAACTTTGCCCGCAGCCTTTACCTTGACGCCCAATTCCTCGATCGCGCGGATTCCACGCACAGCATGAGGACTTACCCCACCGGTCACCAACCAAAGTAATAGATGCGAATTGACGGCAACAAG
>DASRHX010000581.1:0-4902 GCA_035650295.1 Bryobacteraceae bacterium
CCAGGTTGAGGCCGTAGGTATCGTAGAGCTTGAATGCCACGCTCCCGGCGAGCACGCCGTTCTGCGCCTGCTTCACCTCGTCGTGAAATACCTTTTCGGCGACGAGGTAGGTCGTTGCATAGCGGTGTTCCTCGTCCTTCACGATGCGCGCCACACGCTGGACGGACTCCATCAATTCCGGATACGCGGGCTTCATGAAGTCGGCCACGAAGCCGGTCAGTTTATAGAGGAACGGCTCCTGGTTGCCGGCGCGCCTGGCATGTCGCATGGCTCGACGCATGATCTTGCGCAGTACATAGCCGCGTCCTTCATTGGACGGCACCACGCCGTCATGAATCAGGAAAGCCGAGGCGCGCGCATGGTCGGCCGCAATGCGCAGGGCGGCGTCATGCTCGGTATTCGCGCCCTGGTCGATGTTCAATAGCTCACCGGCATGGTCGACGATTGATTTCAGCAGGTCGGAGTCATAGTTAGATAGCTTGCCTTGCAAGATCGCCGCCACACGCTCAAGTCCCAGTCCCGTGTCGATGGAGGGCCGTGGCAAAGGCGTGAGCTTGCCGGAGGCATCGCGGTCGAACTGCATGAACACGAGGTTCCAGATCTCGACGAAGCGTCCACCGCCATCGAGCGGAAATTGCTCTTGTTCGCGGCCCTTCTCGGCGGCGCCGGGCCCAAGATCGAAGTGCAGCTCCGAGCATGGCCCGCACGGACCGGTTTCTCCCATTTGCCAGAAATTGTCTTTCTCATCGAGGCGGAAAATACGCGATTTCTCCACGCCCGCTACCTTCTGCCATAGCTCCTCGGCCTCATCGTCTTCGCGGAACACGGTGACGTAGAGCTTCTCCTTGGGCATGCCGTATCCCTTGGTAAGGAGATCCCAGGCGTACTCGATAGCCTGCGCCTTGAAGTAATCGCCGAAGCTGAAGTTGCCCATCATCTCGAAGAAAGTGTGATGGCGGCGGGTGTAGCCCACGTTCTCGAGATCGTTGTGCTTGCCACCGGCACGAACGCATTTCTGGGCCGTGGTGGCGCGCGAATAATCGCGCTTTTCCTGCCCGAGAAACAGGTCTTTGAACTGATTCATCCCTGCATTGGTGAACAATAGAGTGGGGTCGTTGGCGGGAACTAGCGAAGAGGAACGCACGACGGCATGGCCGCGCTCGTGGAAGAAGTCCAGATACTTCTGGCGAATTTCGTGACCGGTCACAAGGTCTATTGTGGCATGGGGGCGAAGGTTAAACCGCAAAATCAAAATTCCGCCGGGCCGACGTGGCGATGGAGTTGCTACTCGATTAAGAATCGCGGGGCACCCGAAAGTGCCCCGCGCGCCAAGGAGCGTTTTGTGGCGTAAAACCCTTGCGAGCGACGGACTCGCTACTGTATCAGACCCCGAGTTCGCGCAACAGGTTTCGTGCCGCAGCGGCCGGATCCGTAGCGCGCGTAATCGGACGGCCAATCACCAGGTAGCTTGCGCCGTTGGCAATGGCTTGCGCTGGCGTGGCAATGCGCTTCTGGTCGCCAGTATCCGAGCCCGCGGGACGCACGCCGGGAGTGACCAGAATGGCGGCAGGACCTGTGGCAAAACGCACTTCGGAAACTTCCAACGGCGAGCAGACGAATCCATCCACGCCAGTCTCAATTCCTTTCGAAACCAGGTGCCGCACTAGTTCCGCTGGCGTGCGCGTGTAGCCGAGGTCAGTCAGATCGGTTTCGTCGAAGCTGGTCAGCACAGTGACGCCCAAAATGCGCAGCGCGGAATCGCCTTTGCCTTCCATTGCGGCGCGCATCACGGCCTTCGATGCATGAACCGTCAGCAGTTTCACGCCTGCTATCGCCACCTGCACGGTGGCGCGTTTGACGGTCTCGGGAATGTCGTAGAACTTGAGGTCGAGGAAGACGTCTTTACCTTGGTCGATCAGCTCTCGTACGAACGGCATGCCTTCAGCTGCGTAGAGTTCCATGCCGACCTTGTAGAAGCCGATACTCTCTCCACAAGCTTTGACGATGGAACGCGCTTCGGCGGCGGAGGCCACATCGAGCGCGACGATGATCGGATTGCTCATATGAGTTGAATGGGATGCTCGCTGCGCGGTCGCACGCGGCCAATTCTCCAAAAGGTCTTACGGTCTTGATCGATCCTATCTGCCTCGCTCTCGGGTAGCGCAACCAGAAGGCCGCCGGAGGTCTGCGGGTCGAAGAACAAGGTTACGAGATCCGGATCAATTGCTGCAGGCGCGCTAACGACGCATTCGGCGAACTCGCGATTGTTCTTCAGGCCGCCCGGCACAGCTCCCAACCGCACACACTCCAACGCTCCGGGAAGCAGTGGAACCATGGCCGAGTCGATCTCGAGAGTGACGTTGCTTCCCAATGCCATTTCGCGCCCATGACCCATCAATCCAAAACCAGTCACATCAGTACAGCCGTGGACTTCAGCATTGCCGATGGTTTCATGAGCGTGCTTATTCAGCGTGGTCATGCTCGCAATTGCGTCGCGCACCCAATCCTCTCGCGCAATGCCGCGCTTGAGTGCGGTCGTGATTACGCCCGTTCCGATGCGTTTGCTGAAAAGCAGTATGTCGCCCGGCTGCGCGCTAGCGTTGCGCCACACCCGTTTGGGATGCACTGTGCCCGTCACGGCGAAGCCGAATTTCAGGTCTTCATCCGCGACCGAATGGCCGCCGATCACCAGGCATCCCGCTTCGCGCATCTTGTCCATGCCGCCCTCAATGATGGCCCGCAGGATCGACGGATCGGCCTTCGGCGGGAACCCGACGACTGAAAGCGCCGTTAGCGGTTGGCCGCCCATGGCCCAAACGTCGCTCAACGCGTTCGCCGCGGCGATGGCGCCGAACGTCGCGGGATCGTCAACCATGGGCGTAAAGAAATCGACTGTCTGTACGAGCGCGCAATCGGGCGTGAGTTGATAGACGCCGGCATCGTCGGCAGTCTCAAAACCCACGAGTAAATTCTCATGCGTGGAGCGTGGAATTCCGGCAAGCACCTGATCGAGGATCTTGGGGCTTAGCTTGCTTGCGCAGCCGCCTGCTTTGGTTCGTTCGGTGAGCCGTTCCGTCGACATCCTCACTAGTGTAGCGGCGGCGGCCTCCCGCGCTACCATCGAGGTTTCATGAGTCAACCTGTTGTGATCGTCGGGGCTGGGCCCACGGGTCTTGCCTGCGGCATCGAGTTGAAAAAGCGCGGCGTGCCCGCCGTCCTGTTCGACAAGGGCTGCGTGGTGAATTCGCTGTACAACTATCCGACCAACATGGTGTTTTTCACCACGCCGGAGTTGCTGGAGATTGGCGGCATTCCGATGACCGCGCTGAATGAGAAGCCAGTTCGGGCTGAGGCATTGAAATACTACCGGCGCGTGTCCGAACACTACGGGCTGGATATTCATCAATACGAGCATGTCGATCGTATCGAGGGAAGCGACGGCGCGTTCACCGTCTACACGACTCCGCGCACTGGTAGACCGTGCCGCTATGAAGCCACGAAGGTGATTCTTTCGACTGGCTACTATGACCGGCCGAATATGCTCGATGTTCCGGGCGAGGACCTGCCCAAGGTGATCCACTACTACAAAGAAGCCCACCCTTACTACGGACATGATGTGGCGGTGGTCGGCGCGAAGAATTCGGCTGCCATTGCCGCGCTCGAACTGTGGTGGACCGGCGCTCGTGTCACGCTAATCCATCGCGGCGAAGGCATTCACTCGAACGTGAAGTATTGGATCAAGCCGAACATTGAGAACCGGATCAAGAACGGTGAGATACCGGCCTACTTTCGCTCGCGCATTGTGGAGATTCTGCACGCGTCGATCCGCGTAGAGACGCCCGATGGCATCAAAGAGTTGAAGAACGACTTCGTGTTCTCGATGACCGGTTACAGTCCAGATATCGAGTTTCTTGCCGCCCACGGCATCACCTTCGATCCGGAGACGCGGCGCCCGTACACGAATCCCGACACACTCGAAAGCGCGCGACCAGGAATGTACCTGGCGGGGGTGCTGGTGGCGGGCATGCACACAAACGAGATCTTCATTGAGAATGGCCGCTTTCACGGCGCGCAGATTGCGGGCGATATCGCGAGGAAGCTGTGCCTTTAGGGCACGCGAAAGAGATAAACGTTGCCTGCATCGGCCACTTTTGCCAGTCCCCAATCCTTTGGACGGGCTATGAAATCAGCGCCGAGCTGCCCATAACCGGCGCTGGAATCGCGAATGAGAATCCAGTGGAAGCCTTCGCGCCGTACCGCGCCTGTGGCTGCGCGCCTCCAGTTGAGAGGGGCGATCGGCGTGAACACTGGATCGCCGTTGAGCAATATGCCATCGCCTTCGATCCGCAGTCGCATCCCTTGCCACACATAGGCGAGGGTGACGCGGACGCCGCTCGTTTCCACCGCTTGCGGACAAGTAACGGTAACGGCCTCGCCGCTTCGCGCGGGCGCCCAACTGCTCCAACCCGTAATTAGGCTGCGGTCGAAGGCGAGTGGCGTCTCTGAGGTATGGCGCGTTGCGGTGAGGGCGCAGTCTGCGGACTGGCCAAAGTCAATCTCCTGCACCCGAAACGGCGACGACGCCGGGGACGCCAAGGCCAGCTTGAGCGAGCGGATGCGCAGGGGGGGCTGCCAGTCGGCTCGAACAGAATAGAGCAATCCCGCCGTGGCATTGTGCGCCAGCATAAGTGGGGCAGCAGCGCGGTCGGCCGCGACGTGACCCCAGGGCGTGAACGGTGTCGCGTCGATCCTGGACATGGGCGCGGCGACAAAATCGAGGATGCGTTCGCCCGCGCGAGTATGTTGGGCGACCATCCGGACGACGCCAGGTTCGGAGGGTTCAGCGCGCGCGGTCCATCCCTCCAATTGCCACGAGCCCGGCGATGCCTTCCATGGCAATGT
>DASRHX010000582.1:0-4171 GCA_035650295.1 Bryobacteraceae bacterium
CCGCATCCACCAGTGTGGCTGGATCGATCCCTGTGGCATTCTCGAGGCGGGCAGGAAACACCCGCGTTCCGTTCGACAATCGTAGGTTCACTCGCCCAGGAGCGCCGGCCTCGAAACTCGCCGATCGGACAATTCCTGGAGTTTCTATCCACTGCCCTGCTTCCCGACCGGAAATCATCGAATCAAAGGTGGCCCTCCTTCCTACGGGCCAAGAGCTGCGGCGATCCAGAATCGTAATCTTCTTCGCCCGCACATTCGGAGTGAACTGACCGGGTGTGGTCTCACCCTCAATTTCGACCGCGTCCCCTGCTTTCAACCCAATGCCGGTTGGATCCGATTCGATGTAAATCCCGACGGTTCCATCCTGAAAAAAGAAGGAACCGGGACGGGGTCCATAGAAAGTGACCGTGCCTCTCAGGACCGCTGGAAGCCCTCCCGCGGCCTGATCCGGTGTCAAACGGCGCACTTGCGCGGCCGTCGTGAGAACGTTCGGACGCGAGGAGGTTGCCCAGGATACCTCCTGGGTTACTACAACGCCGACCGCCACTAGACAGTAGGCAACGAAAGTCATTGGGCGTGAAAACACGGCTAAGCAGCATATCGGCTGAACTATCCGATTCCTTATAGCTGACGGATGGTGGGAATTGGTGCGCTCGTTAGGTCGGGAATCGTCCTATTGCTGGCGGCTGGCCTATGCTTCACCCAGACTGGCGAAGACCAAGCGACGCTGCCATCCTTCTGTTTGGCGCGGACGTAATGATAGTACTCGCCCCGCGGGAGCGCGACCGCGATATCGAAGCTCAGTTCTCCAGCTGGTTCTCGTGTATAGATGTACGGGTGGTCACGCACAGCTGCGTTTGGCAAGTCCACCTGGCGCATTTCGGCGGTTTAATTTGGCCCACCCTAAGTTATTGATTCTTCGGTGAGGCGGTTTGAAGCTTCACCTTTATAGAAGAGTCGTCGGAGCGGTGGGAATGTGGGAATCGCGAGAGCGATTTCCAAGGGCGGTGGGAAGAGTGGAAAATCTGCTTTTGGTTTTCCAGGCTTTCCACGGACCGTCGTTTCCACGGCTCTCCGTTCAGTGCGCTTTGGCTCCCTTCTTCTGCTTCTCCGCCGTCCGGCGGAAGCGATAAGATTCCGTGCCGGTCTCCAGGATGTGAGCTCGATCGGTGATGCGATCCAGCAGCGCTTTGCACAGCCGCGCGTTGGGAATGACCTGAGTCCACTCGGAAAACGGCAGATTCGTGGTCAACACCACCGCTGCCTTCTCGGCTCGCTCCGCCACGACCTGAAAGAGGAACTCGGCGCCCACTTCAGCCAACGGTACGTATCCCACCTCATCAATCGCGATTAGATCGTAACGGCTCCAGCGTGCCATCACTCGTCGAAGCTGCAACTGGTGCTTGGCTTCCACCAACTCATTGACCAGGCCGGCTGCGGTGGTGAAGCGAACGCGGCGCTTCTGCCGGCACGCGGCTACACACAGCCCGGTGAGCAGATGAGTCTTGCCAGTGCCGCATTCACCGATGAACAGAACCGGTTCAGCGCGATCGATGTAGCCACCTTCAGCAAGGTCGCGCATCTTCGCCGCAGTCACGTTCGGCGACTGTGCATAATCGAACTCTTCGAGCGTCTTCACTCGCGGCAGATGGGCTTCCCGGATGCGGCGTTCAACCGTGTTGCGCTCCCGCTCTTCAATCTCGGCCAGCAGCAGTGCTTCCAGATATCCAACGTGACTCTTTTTCTCGCGTATGGCTTGCTCGGCCAGGGTGCCGAACTGTGAGGCAATCATCGGCATGCGCAAGCTCTTGCATTGCGCTTTGATGGTGGCTTCCTGCAACTGCGCCATCTGGTTACTCATTGTGCGGCTCCGGCGTTGAGCAACTGATCGTAGTCATGCATCACAGGCAGAGGCCGTGCGTACCGCTCTAGCGCGCCGACATCGATCGCCTCGCACTCGATGTGTCGAAGATCTTCTGCGTTCAGCAGGTGCTGGACCGCCGCGGCGTCGTAGCAGCCGTTGGAAAGGGCCGTCTCCACAGCTTCGCGTAACGCCTGATGTCCATGTTTGTGCGAGAGCTTGAGCAGATCGATCATCTGCCTGGTCCCGCTCTGTTTCCCGTGGCGCTCGATGAGAGCTGCCCAGATCCGGTCGAAGCTTTCCGGCCATAGGCCCGCCTGGCGCTTCTGCTCCAGCGGCTTCGATCCCGCCAGCGCGCTCATCCTGCTCGCAGGCGATCAAAAGCTGCCGATTGAGATTGGCGACATCCCGCGCCTCCGGCACCGGCACCCAGTGGTTGCGGCGAAAATATCCGGCTTCTCCTTGCAACGCCGCCCTTCTCGTGAGGCTCGGCCGGTGTGCAGAACTCCGCCTCGAAGCGCCAGTGCGAACGGAACGCCACGAAGCGCGCCGTCTCTTCCCGCCGATGGCCCCGCAGGATCTTCTTCACCGCTGAGGTGAGGTTGTCGTAGCGCAGCTTGCGGAACACGCCGCCAAAGTAAGTGAACGCCAGCTCGTGCGCTTCCAGAAATGCCTGCTGCGTCGCGTGCAGGTAGGCGCAGTGGAACGCCGCTCCGCTGGCCATGCTGCGCATCGCAAACACTTGCAGCTTGACCCGCTCGCCGCTCAGATCGGCATACGCTTCGTACCAGTCAATCTGGGCTTCCACGCCCCAGGCGTAGCTCTGTGGCACGCACGTTTCGCGCGCCATCAGTCCCAGTGCGATCTTGCGGTCGTGCACGTACTCGCGCACCGTACGTTCGGCGATCTTGCAGTTCGGCAACTCGTACTGTATCCGCCTCCAGATCCGGTGCGCGGTATGCCGCTGTTTGCGCGGCGCCTTCCGGTCGGCTTCGAGGATCGCATCGATAAACTCAACCGCAGCCTTCAGCTTCCATCGGGGACGCTCGGGTTTCTTCCGCGGCTTGGGCAACGCGCTGCCGATCGCTTCACGTACCATCCGCCGGTGAACGCTTAGCTTCTTGGCCACACCAACGATCGTCCCGATCCCGAACTCATACTCACGCCGGATCTGCTCGAATAGCTCCACCTTGGCTCTCCACTCCAACGAGTCTCCTCCGTTCGGGCTGCGCCCGAATCAGAGTACCCGTTCGTTAGAGGGTGGGCCAAAACAAACCGCCGAACTGGGCCAGTTCAGAATACCGAAATCAAGAAGATCAACAAGTACCCGGCGGGATTTCGCGCTGGTGAGGATGAAAACCTGTCGGAGCGTGAGTGAACTCTCGGCGGAGTTTCGGATTCATCGGACGCAACTGTACAAGTGGCGGCATGCCATGGAAGCCCGTGTGGTCAAAAAACCCGTCGCGCCGATATGACGAACTCGCGGCGGAGCAGGGCTTTATATTATCGACGCTTACGCCTGACGGAGGCGATGCAGAGAAAACCGAGCCCTATACCGAGCATTGCGATGGTGCTCGGCTCGGGAATTTCCGGAGTGACAACGAAGTCGCCGTCAAACGGTGTGTCGATAAAACCATTCGTTCCGATTTGGGTCAAAAGGCTCGCAATTGTCCTACTCGTGAAGACATGGCTGAATGAACCCGTGAAGCTCGACACATCCGCACCGCTATGAACCTCTCCGAGCACGTTAAAATTTGCAACCACCGAACTGCCCGTCTGAACCAGATTGAACTGGTTAATACTACAAGCAACGGGTAGGCCAACGGGACAAGGAGAAAATGCTCCTGGCTCCACAAACTCCAATTCGAAAGTAACCGTGGGATCAAGGTCAAAGGTCAAGAAGTTCGGCAGGCTGAACAGTACATTGACCGGAGCGTTCCCCGCGTTGAGGTCTAGAATGTCGCCGTCGTCGGATGGCCCCGGATCGACGAGTGCAACGAAAGAGCCCGTCGACGTTGGTTCGACATTGAAATCCCCAGTTGCGCCGCCGAGGGGTATAAAGTCGGCGAAGTCGGCTCCGATCCGAACCGACCCGGTAATATGCAGTTCGCCGGTTATTATAGTTGCGGGCGCGGTCATCGCGTAAAACATTGCAAGCATCACAAGGCGAGCTTGGCGAGCTGCCAGAAAGGTCATGAAGCCTCCGTTCAAGGTACTAGTATAAGGGCGGTCAGCTAAGAGTCAAGCCCTAGTATAGAAGTACTAGTACGTCATATGATACAAACGAAGCCATCGTCAGGGCCGCATGGG
>DASRHX010000583.1:0-7416 GCA_035650295.1 Bryobacteraceae bacterium
CGCGTGGCGCCCAGTGCGCGCAATACGCCGATCTCGCCGCGCCGCTGTGTGATGGCGATGGAGAAGGAGTTGTAGATGATGAAGACCCCGATCATAAGCGCAAAGAGGCTCGCCATGTTGATCGAGATTGTCAATCCACGAACCATCGATTCGAAGTGCGTGCCGCGTGCCTCAGGCGGCTCCACCTGGAAACCCGAGCCGAGCATCGTTTGCAGTTTTTGCCGCGCCTGCTTCACCGTGATGCCTTCGGCTAACCCAATGTCGACGCGATCAAACAAGCGT
Source organism: Bryobacteraceae bacterium (assembly GCA_035650295.1). Taxonomy (GTDB): domain Bacteria; phylum Acidobacteriota; class Terriglobia; order Bryobacterales; family Bryobacteraceae; genus JAFLBB01. The sequence goes on from DASRHX010000583.1 coordinate 283, forward strand.
CCCCGCCCAAACACCGCTTGCGCAGCATAGATGTCCATAATCGCGAGATTGCCGCCGAACACCGTCGCCAGGCCGGTCGACTTCATGACGCCGCGAATGGTGAATGTCTTCTGCCCTCCCATCGTCTTCAAGGTCAGTTTTGAGCCGCGCTTCAAGCCCGTGCGTTCGGCGAACTGCCCGCTCACGATCAACGAATCCGGTTGCGCCAGGAAGATGAGCGGATCGTCGATGACATCTTCGTCCTCGCCTTCCAGATCGTATTCGCGCAGGCTTGTGTCGCCGGTCATGTCAACGCCCAACACCAGCAGCGTGCCTTGCGGCGTCGCGAGCGCGGCTTCAATCACTGGCGACGCGGCGCTCAATTCCCGCAACGATTGCACGCGCTCTAGCACCTCTTCCGGGAAGCCAGTTTCGCCAGCGGTCACCTGCAATTGCGATTTGCCAGCAATGCGGTCGACCGTACGCTGGAATGCCGATTGGATAGTCATGTTGGCCGTGTGCATGCCGACGAACACGGCCACGCCCAGCATGACGCCCGCCAACGTCAGAAGCATGCGCAGCTTGTGTTTGCGCACGTAGGGCCACGTCAGTAATTGCAGCAGTTTCATCGGGCGGCACGGCTTTCCACCCGCCTGTCGCTCAGGATCGATCCGTCCTTCAAACGCACAATCCGCTCGCATGCGTTGGCGACAGCCATGTCGTGCGTCACGATAAGGACGGTTGTGCCCAGCCTCCGGTGCAAATCCTGAATCAGACCCAGAATCTCCACACCGGTGGCGGAATCGAGATTCCCCGTCGGTTCATCGGCGAGCAAAATCGGCGGATAGATGCTTAGCGCGCGGGCGATTGCCACGCGTTGCCGTTCACCGCCCGAAAGCTCGTCAGGTAAATGCTCCATGCGAGCGCCCAGACCCACCAGGTTCAGTAGCTCGGTGGCACGCGCCTGCGTCTTCTGCTTCGCCCAACCACGCAAATGCAGCGGAAGCGACACATTCTCCAAACACGACAGGCTCGGCAGCAAATTGAAAAATTGGAAGACGAACCCGATCTTGTCGCGGCGCACGCGCGTGAGGTCGTCGTCGCTCAGCGAGCCCAAAGCGGCGCCGTCGATGGATATCGTTCCCGTAGTTGTGCGGTCGAGTCCGCCGATCAGATTCAACAGCGTCGACTTGCCCGACCCCGACGCGCCGATGATCGCCACCATTTCGCCTTTCGGAATGGAAAGGTCCAATGGATGAAGCGCGGTTACCTGGCGCTTCCCTTCAAAGGTCTTGGAGACCTGCTGCAGATCGATCATGATGGCGAGAGCTTCTTTCAATGTAACGCGCGCTCTGCCTCCGGCTTCGGGTCAGTGCGAGAATCGGAGAACTGTGCGCATTGGAATCGATGCCGGCGGAACGTTCACGGACTTCGTTTTGATACATGACGACGGGCGCCTGGAAACGTTCAAGTTGCTTTCCAGCCGCACCGCTCCGCACGAGGTGATCCTGCGCGGCATCGCACAGGGGGCCGGCAAGAATCGTGCCGATGTCGTGCACGGTTCCACAGTGGCGACCAACGCGCTGCTCGAGCGCAAAGGCGTAAAGACGGCCTTTGTCACGACGGCTGGCTTCGAGGACATGCTCATCATTGCCCGGCAGAACAGGCGCGAGCTCTACAACCTGATGCCGGAGCAGCCGCGGCGCCTGGTGTCCGAGGAGTTGTGTTTCGGGGTGAATGAGCGCATGCTGTACGACGGCACGGTTCTTGAACCGCTGCGCGCGAACGGCCTCCGGGGCAAGTTGGAACAGGCGGGCGTGCGCGCGGTGGCCATTTGCCTGCTTCACTCCTACCAAAACGCACGACATGAACAAGCGCTCTTACGCGAACTGCGCGGCTTGGGCTACGTCTGCGCTTCGCACGAAATCTCGCCGGAGTTCCGCGAATACGAGCGCGCCTCCACCACGGTAATTAACGCCTACGTCGGTCCGCTGATGGACGACTATCTTTCGAAGCTCGGCAAGGTCGCCATCATGCAGTCCAACGGCGGATTCCTTACGGCGAGAGAGGCGCGACGCAATGCCGTGCGTACGATTCTGTCTGGTCCGGCCGGCGGCGTGGTCGGCGCTCTCGAAATGGCGCGCTACTCCGGCCTCACGCGCATTCTCGGCTTCGACATGGGCGGTACGTCGACTGACGTCAGCCTCTGCGACGGCGCGCCGCGCGAAACCGTGGAAGCCTACATCGACGGGTTGCCCGTCCGCGTTCCCATGTTGGACATCCACACTGTCGGCGCGGGCGGAGGATCCATCGCGCGCGTCGACGCCGGAGGCCTGCTGCGCGTGGGTCCGGAAAGCGCGGGCGCCGATCCCGGACCGGCTTGCTATGGCAAGGGTACGGACTGCACCGTGACCGACGCACAGGTCGTGCTTGGACGCATCCGCGCCGAGCAGTTTCTCGGCGGCCAGATGTCTATCGATGCATGGCGCTCACATGTCGTGGTGGATCGAATCGCGAACGAGCTGGGCCTCACGCGAGAGAAAGCCGCGGCAGGGGTTGTGCGTGTTGCCAACGCCAATATGGAGCGCGCTATTCGAGCTGTGTCGATCGAACGCGGTCACGATCCGCGGGACTACGCCCTTCTCGCCTTCGGCGGTGGCGGGGGCCTTCACGCCTGCGAAATGGCGGCTGAGCTGGGGATGACGACAGTGGTGGTGCCGCGCTTCGCGGAAGCTCTCTCGGCGCTCGGCATGTTAATGGCCGACAATGTCCGCGACTATGCGGCGGGAGTATTGGGCAGGACAGATTTTGAAGCAAAGTTCGCCGCTCTCGAAAAACGCGCGGCAAAGGAGTTGCCGGGCGCAACACTCGAACGCAGAGCCGATGTGCGCTATGCCGGCCAAAGCTATGAGCTGATCGTACCGTGGGGCGAGAGCTTCCACAAAGAGCATAAACGCGTCTACGGCTACGCCGACGATTCGCGCCCAATCGAAGTGGTCACCGTTCGCGTCCGCGCGCGCAAATCCGTGAACAAGCCCATGATGCCCGCGCTGGAGCGCGAGCGCGGAACCAGCGGCGTACGAAGGTTGTACGTCGATGGAAGCATGCGAGAGATTCCGGTGATGTCGCGTGCGCAAGTTGGAACAAAGCCTCACGCAGGTCCCGCGCTGATCCTGGACTATGGCACGACGACTCTCGTGCCATCTGGTTGGTCCGTCCAAATCGACAAGATCGGCAACCTTGTCATTCGGCGAATGTAATGTTCCGCTTCTGGCGAGCTTTTCAGTTGATGGGACTCCCCGCGCCAGATTTGACCGGCTCGAGCTGGATGGCGCCAAACGCGGCTTCGTATTGCTGCAAATTCTGATTGAGCAGGTTGGCGAGCGCCTTAGCTTGTTGGGGGCTGAGGTAGACGCCTTGGAAATTCGTGATGTTCACCTCGTCGGGGACCGATTGCTGAATGGTGCCGAACATGAGGAAGAAGTCCCATAGGTTCACGCGAACCTGGACCGAGTTGGCGTAGGATTCGCGGTAGTCGGCCGTGTGGGCCAAGTTGACTTTAGTAGGTTGTGGATTCATTGGCTATCTCGTGAGTGGATCTTCTATCCAGGGTGGAGTCGCTTCGATCAGGCGGCCAAGCTGGGGTTCCAGCGCCGCCATCCGTTCCCTCATGCGCCAGGCGACGTTGCGGTAAGAAAAGTGTCCTTTCACGCCGGAGCGCAGGCGCGAAATATATTCCGCTTCCGCGAAATCCATCTTGAAGAGAAAGCGGGAACGCGCGCCGAACGGCATCAGGTAGTGCGAACCTGGCTCGGGAAGCTGCGAAATCGCGCCAAAGGCCGTGCGCATTGCGTCGTGATAGGCGTCTGCCGCACCGGCTTCGCCAACAGTGGCTGGTGTCTCATAGCCGAGCTTGCCGGAGTAGGCTTGGCGGTACTGCTGGCAACGACGGTGGCGATGCAGGTCGCGGTAAGCGCCAATGTCCATCACAATGTCGTAGGCATAAAGGTTGCCGCGAAATTCGCGTAATAGGTCGTCCTTACGTGCGCGGGATTGCAAGGCGACGTCGATTACCTCGGCGCGGCGCGCGTCGTTCCATTTGGCGGCAAGATCGTAGAGTTCGCGGAATGGGCGGTCCGTGACGGGATAGAGTAGCGTGGCCACAATATCGGCGGCGGTATTGGTCGGCTTCAATAGGTCCACGTCGTCGATGCGCGCGCCGGCGGCATGGGGCAAGTTCTGTCTCGCCCACAACCTTAGGTCGGCTGTCGCCTGGATGCGGTGTGGGTCCGCGTCGCAATACTTGGCAAGCGTAGGGGCGAGCGGGGCTTGGGACGAGGAGTCGTCCCAGGGGCAATCCGGCTTCTCAGCGCAGGCTCGCGTCATCTCGTCGGCAAGCTCACGGAGTTCAATATACTCGCTGCCCCTCATGCGCGAGATTTGGCGCTCGAGCGTGCGAATGCTGACCACCTGCCCTACTCCCGTCGGCACGGCAAAGAAGAGAAGGTAGCGGGCCACATCGAACGCGCGCGCCGCGAGGTTGCGCTTATAGGCTTCGGGTTTCATCTCCTGAGGCCGAGGCAGCTTCTCGGTCAAGTGTTCGAGGACCTGTGCGTGGACCTTCTCGTAGGCGGCCAGCAAATCCAGCCCGGCATGTTGAAATATCTCGATCTGCGTCTGATTCAATTCAGCGGGCGTTATGAATCCAGAGCGGGAAAAATCCTGGTAGCGCGATGAACGGGCCTGGCCATCCCATAGCTGCTCGTCCTCTATCTCCGTGGCGGCCAATTCGGAGATTCCTTCAAAACAGAAGACGAGGTGGCCAAGGTCTGCAATCGAGGCGTGGCCATACTGGAAATAGAAACTCTCAAGAAACTTGGAGGAGTCGTGGGCGCGTACCCAGTCAAGCGAAGCGGCAATCGAATCGGGTGAGCGCGAATAACGGGCGAGGGCGTAGGCGCATGCCTCGGGAGGTACCCCAGCGACTGTCAATACTCGTTTTTCGGCCAAACTGTTAGTGTAGCGATTCTGCTCAGGAGTGTTGATGAAGATTCGAATTGAACGCCTCCATCCCGAGGCGCATCTGCCCCAGTACGCGCACGGGCCCGGCGAGGACGCGGGGATGGACCTTCGCTCCGTCGACGATGTGCGATTGGAGCCGGGCGTGCCGGGGTTGGTTCCAACCGGGTTGCGTGTTGAAGTGCCGCCCGGATGTGAAGCGCAAATCCGCATGCGGAGCGGGCTGGCTTTGAAGCACGCGCTAATTCTGCCGAATGCCCCAGGTACGATCGACCCCGGCTACCGCGGCGAGGTGAAGGTCATCATGCTCAACCTCGGCCGTGAAACCTATTTGGTGAAGAAGGGCGAGCGCATCGCACAGATGGTGTTAGCGCGTTACGAAGCGGTGGAGTGGGACGAAGCCGCAGTCGGAGAGACGGCGCGGGGTGACGGAGGGTTTGGATCGACGGGCCGGTAACGGTGGGCCGTCGGCAGTACACTTGGATCATGGACTGGGAAAAATGTCCCGCCGTCGACCGTAGCTCAGGGAAACTTGGGGGTGTGTGGTGTTTTGCAGGCACGCGTATGTCAGTCGTGTCCCTCTTTGAACATTTGGATCAAGGCTCCACAATTGACGAATTTCTCGAGTGGTTTCCCGAAGTGAGCGCCGAACAGGTGCATGAGGTCCTCGCATTTGCAAAAGCGTCGCTTAAGCAGCCAGCGATTGTGGAGTGAAGGTTCTCTTTGACACAAACACTCCTGCACCGCTCGCCCGGTTCCTACGCCGCCATCAAATCAAACGAACAGGTGAATTGAACTGGCAGGGCCTGGAAAACGGTGACCTCCTGGACGCCGCCGAGGAAGCAGGTTTCGAGGTTCTGGTCACTTGTGACCGGAATGTCCAGTATCAGCAGAATTTTGCTGATCGGAAACTAGCCGTCGTTGTCTTGTCCACGAACCACTGGCCGACGATCAGGCCGGCTGCCGCGAGGATCGCCACCGTTGTGGATTTTATTCAGATGGGGCAGGTAGTGAGAGTAGACGTGGTGCAATAGGGTTTCTTAGCTTTACCCGAAAGCCTTGCGCACCCTATTCAAGAACGCTGTCACGACTTCTTCCGGATTTCCCGGTCCTAGCGCTTCGATGGGCGTAAAGCCGCGGTAGCCTACCTTGTCGATGATCGTGCGGAGACGCGGAAGGTCGATATCCACCTTCTTCGTGCCGTACCAGACATGCTCTTTGATCTGCCAGTTCGAGGCGTAGGGAAGCAACTTCTCGATTTCGGCGTATGGATCGCCCTGGCGCAGGCTGCCGACATCGAGGATGACGCTGAACCATTCGGACTTGACGGCCTGTACAACGCGGATGGTCTCATCGGCGGTCTTGAGGAAGTCGTCGTGGTGTTGCAGCCCGACGATGACGCCTCGCTTTGACCCATATTCGGCGCACTCCTGGAAGGCGGGAATCATCCATTCCAGCACTTGATCGAAAGTGAATCCCTTCGGCACTTCGCGGCCGGCGAAGACGCGCACCATGTCCGAACCGAGCTTAGCCGCCACATCGATCCAATCCTTCACGAGTTGGATGTGCCCTCGGCGGCTCGACGCGTCCGTAAGCGCGAAGTCGTTGCGAACACCCGTGCCGGTGATCGTCACGCCGTTCAGAAACGCCGCGCGCTTAATCGAATAGATGTTCTCGTCAGTCGGCGCGTTCGGATAGCCCTTGAAGTAGTAGCCGGTCAAATCGACGCCATCCAATTGCTGCTTGGCGCAATAGTTGAGCACGTCGGGAATCGACATGGTGCCCGCCATCAGCGGACGGTTGAACGAATACGCGTTCAAACCGATGCGGATACGCGTGCCGGGGGTGAGGCGCTTCACTCCGCCGTTGGCCAAAAGGGACCTACTGGCGAGGGGCGCAGCGACGGCGAGCGAGAGCAAATCACGCCGGCGCATTATGCGAGCACTTCCTTCACAACACGCGCTGGTGTGACGCCGACAAGCGACTCGTCGCGGCCTTCATAGAAGAAGGTGTTCTTGGCGTAATCGACGCCCAGCAGGTGCTGCACGGTGGCGTGGACGTCGGCGTGGCCCAGCGCGAATTCAGGAACGGCAGCGTAGCCGAGGTCATCGGACTGGCCGTAGTCGAAACCGCGTT
>DASRHX010000584.1:0-10965 GCA_035650295.1 Bryobacteraceae bacterium
AACAATTCAATCTCAGTATACAGTAAGACACCAGTTACCCAAACATTTGCAGGCGAGTCATCCCGCACGAAGTTGATGGCCGAAAGGCCCCAATCAAAGCCCATGGCACAGGTTGGCACAAACGAGGAAGAGGAAAAGGGCAGAGTGACTTGAGAATTGAATCGGTAAGAATTGGCGTCCCCAGCGGGATTCGAACCCGCGTTATCGCCGTGAAAGGGCGGTGTCCTAGGCCGGGCTAGACGATGGGGACGCGGCGGCTGTCACGGGCGCCGTGGCCCGCGGACAAAGCTTTACAGCGTCTTGAGATAGGCGATCAGGTCGTCTTTCTCTTTTTTCTCGAGCATTTCTTCGTAGGCGGGCATGCCGTTGCCGCCCTGCTCCACGACCGCGCGGACGGTCGCTTCGCTGACGGCTTTGCCGTTGCTCAGTTTGGCCTTTTTGAAAAGGCCCTTCAAGCCGGGGCCCATCTTCTTCTCTTCGCTGTCGGCGTTGTGGCACACCGCGCACTGTTCGAAGACTTCCTTGCCCTTGGCCGCGTCTCCGCCCTTTGGTTGGGCAAACGCGCCGGAGCTCAAAAGAAGAACGCCCATGGCGGGATAGAGGAAAGTACGCAGCTTCATACGCTCTTTAGATTTTATCATAGCCACATCAACAGCGATGCGTCCCGCAGGCTTCCGGTTTCAAACGCGTCTCGCCAAGCTAAACCGGTGAAATGGCTGCAAGGCGTCGAGCTTCGCTTCCGGCTGCCCCAATTTCCACTCGTAAAAGGACCCTTCGACGCGGTTGGCCGTGAAATCCAGAATCGTGAATCCGTTATGTTCGAGCGGCGCCAGACCAGCTTGCAGCTCGAGGCCAACCGGCGGCAACGGCGGCGTTCCCCGTGCGGAAGACGGCCACCCTTGACCGGCAGTGCCGATCGGACCCGTGAGCACGCTGACCACGGGATTGCGCTCCAGATTTTGACTCCCATTGCGGCGAATGCTCGCTTGCGCGATTGCATGCAGGTCGCCCGACAGAAACAGCGGGATGCGCTCCATAGCGCTCGCCGCGGCCAACAGGCGATCATGCTGCGACCGCCATCCGCTCTGCCAGAAGTACTTGGGCTTGGTAATTCCCAGCTTGCCGTCGTCGCCCAGAACGTCGGGATACCAATCGCCCCATTTGCCGGCGCTCCAACCGATGGGCATCGACGGCAGATTCACCACATGATTGGTCTCCTGCGTCTTCATGCGCGCGAGCAGCCAGGCTTCAGCCTCGGGCGCGATGCAGCCCGCTAGAGGCCCGCGCAAACTGAGATAGCGGCGGCAGTCATACAGCATGATCTCGACGAGCTTGCCCCAGCGAAGTGTTCCGTAACTCTCCGACACACCAGGAGGGCGGTCGCCGGCGCCAACGCCCGACATCGCCATCGGACGGCCAGGCGCTGGAAGAAATTCCGGATAGTACATCGCCTGCACCGTGCGCGCGAGGCGCAGCATGAAGTCGTCCGGCGGAAAGGTGATGATCGAATCCGTGGCTTCGTCGTTTTCGAAATGGTCGTGGTCGTCCTGCAGGAAGAATACCGGCACCGAGCGGAACATCGTTCCATAGAGGTCGGCAATCTGGCGGTCGATGGCGCGCTTGAGAATTGCCTCGTTCAGCGTTCCGATGACGGGAATCGTGCGGTCGAATTCGCCGATCTGCCGCCCCAGCTCTGTTTCAGTGACGCGCAGCGCCGCCTTGCCCGTGTGCTGGTCCCAATAGGTGTGGTCGCCGATAGCGATGACCGCGTCGGGATTCTGCTTCAGCCCCGCCTCAAACAGTTTGCGGCGAAGATCGTTGCGGAGGAATCCCGCCACGCCGTTGCGCGACTTGAACTCTTCGTGACCGCCCGCACAGGTGTAGACCATCAGCCGGAACTTCGACATCTGCTCATCAGGATGAGGAAGCGTGCGGAGAGGCCAGGGATCGCACAGCGGTTTACCACCGGCATCATGCAGGCGCAGTTCGTAGGCGTTTGCCGGCTTCAAGTTCTGCAGATCGAAGGCCCAATAGCGGCCTTCGCCGTCGGTGCGCCGGCCGGTTGCGCCGAGGCCTTTCGCGCGCAGGATGGGCGGCTTCGAAAGGACGCTTGTGAAGCTGGCCTTGAGAAGGATGCGCTCATGATTCGCGCCCGGCAGCAGATGCCGAACCGTTCCGCCATCCCATGCTGCTTGCGCGAGCGGCGCCGTCGCCGCCAGCGCGACAAATTCCCGCCGATTCATCGAACCTCCCCGCGTGCTCCAATATCAAATAGACAAAACACCATGCTCAAAGTCGGTTCCGCCCCACCCAAGATTACCGCCGTGGACGACGAAGGAAAGCCGTTCAAGCTTTCCGATCACAAGGGCTCCATTGTCGTGCTCTATTTCTATCCCAAATCGGACACGCCCGGTTGCACCACGGAGGCCTGCGAATTCCGGGATGCCGCTCCGGCCATCACGAGGAAGAAGGCGATCGTCGTCGGCGTTTCACCCGACCCGGTAAGGAATCAGGCCAAGTTCAAGACCAAGTACGGCCTGCCATTCACTATCCTTGCCGACGAGGACCACAAGATCGCTGACGACTACGGCGTGTGGCAGGAGAAGTCCATGTACGGCCGCAAGTATATGGGTGTGGCGCGGACAACCTTCGTCATCGATGCCAAGGGCAAGGTCGCGAAGATCTTCGAGAAGGTAAAGCCCGCCGGTCACGCCGCCGAGGTACTGGCGGCGATCGACGAGCTTTAGCCGTCTCCTACCACAGCACCTTCACACCAAGCTGGATGGACCGCGGCGGCGAGTCGCGCATCGGTCCGGACGATGCGCCGGCGTCGCTCGGCAGGTAGCTGCCGAAATTTCCGTTCGCGTCGAGCGGATTCGTGTTGTAGCGCACGCTAAACAGGTTGAAGCGATTGAAGGCGTTGAACACTTCGGCGCGGAACTGCGCACGCAGGCGTTCGGTTATGTGAACGGTCTTGTTCACCGAGAGGTCCACCATGTACTGGGGCGTCATGCGGATCTGGCCGCTGCGCAGCGGATTGGTGCGATAGGTGAGGAACTGGTTATTCGGCACCAGCCAGGCGTACTGCGAGAAATCGGTCGCGCTGCAGCCATTGATCACCGTACTCGCGCGCGTCGGGGTAACGGTGCCATCCGTGTTTGTTTGTAGCACGCACGGATTCCAGCCGCGGACGATCGTCTGATGGCGATCTGGCGTAATTTTCGGATCGCGCAGCATGAACGCGTTGCCGGGCAGGTCAGCCGGCTCGCCCGAATTCGCCGTGTAGAACAGGTTCGTATCCCAACCGCCGATCAGCCGGTTCATCCAAGGACCGGATGCGGAGGCGAACTTGCGCCCCCTGCCGAACGGCAGCTCGTAGTGCGTGGAAATCTTCAGCGCGTGCGGCCGGTCGAAGTTTACGAGACTGCGCTGGGGGATGGCGGCATAGTTGCTCATCCAACCCTCTTGCGAAATCTGCTTGGAAAACGTGTAGTTGGCGTTCACCATCAACCCGTGCTGGAACACATGACGGTAGGCGATCTGGGCGGAGTTGTACCACATCTTTCCGTCGTTCCGGCCCAACTGCGTAAGGTCGCCGTCGAACTGCGGAAACGGCCGGGTGACGCGCTGACGGCTGACGGTGCTCGACAATCCGAGGCTCGTGCCGGCAAACTCCGGCAGATTGAAGAACGGGTTTGGAACCAGGGCGTCGCAAAACGCGCGATTGCCGCCGCGCGAAGGATCGCACTGCTTGATGAAGTCGTCGGATTGGATATTCACCGGCAACGTCGTGTTCAGATCGCGTGTGCGGCTGCCCACATAGGAGACGTCGATCGAAGACGCATTCGACAACCGCCGCTGGAAACCGACGGAGAACTGGTGCACTTGGGGCATGCGCGCGTCCGGGTTCCACCAATTGAAGTTCTGCCCGGCGAAAGTATTCAGTCCGAGCGAGGATCCTACGGGTCTCTGGACGCCACCGGGGAATGGGTTGCGCAGCGTATTCGGCGCGGGCGAGCGCCCGCCGTCAAGAGTGGAAACCAGCGCCGTGGACGTGCTGAAGCCTTGCGTCTGCGTGTACTCAGTGGTCGGCCAGTTTGCATAGAAGAGTCCGTAACCGCCACGAAGAACCGTATTCTCGCCCAAGCGGTAGGCGATGCCGACGCGCGGTTGCAAAGTTGAAAGCGGCGTCTTGGTGGCAACCCTTCGGTTGCCGTTTACTCCCGCGAACGTGAGCCCACCGCGCAGGTCGCGCAGTTGAGGATACAGGGCCAGGTTTTCGGCGCTGATCCTGGATGCGATTGGGCTGTTTGCGGTGGTATCGAAACCAGCCACCAGCCGGTCGTACTTTTCGTCAACCGTCGGATTGTAGTCCCAGCGAAGGCCGAGATTGATTGTGAGCTTGCGCGAAACCTTCCAGTCGTCCTGAATGTACGGGGCCACATACCAACCGCGGAAGAAGGGCCGCACGTTGAAGTCGGCCGAACCACCGCTGGCGGTCCCCAGAAGGAACGAAGCGAACGAGTCGCCGCTGTTCACCTCCGTGGCCGCGTTGTTCCACGACGACCGGGTGAACGCGGCATTGCTTGTGATGCGGAACGGATTGCCGGGCGTATTCTGCAGGAAGTGCCAGCGCCGCACATCCGCGCCCGCCTTGAGAGTGTGGCTGCCCATGACCTTGGTCAGGTTCGCTTGCGAGCTGTACGTATTGTTGTATTCCAAACTTGGGTTGAAGCCCAGTTGGCCATAGCCTGTAAGCGCCCAGACGCCGAAGAAGTCCGGAAACACCAACTGCCCGGCCAAGGACGACGGCAGGCCGAGCGACGTCAGATCGAAGCCGAAGTTGCCGCGCGTGTCCTGCCCTTCCACATACCGCGCGTAGTTGCCGCGCACATTGAGCGTGGCCGACGGGCTCAGCACGCGCACCCAGTCCACCATGAAGGCGTGGTTACGGCGCAGAAATGGGTTGTATGCCTGTTCACCCGGCCTGCCGATGATGCCGTTCAACGTCCGCTCCTGCGTATGCTTGTTCGTCGAGTAGCGGAAGAACACGCGGTCCATGTCGCCAATTTTGGCGTCGAACCGGCTGTTCCAGTTCCAGAAGTTCAGGTAGTAGGAGAACAGAGGCAGGCTGAAGTTTCCCGCCGCGTAGCGCTGGTTAGGGAGTCCCGGATCGTTCGGATCCTGGAAGTATTTCGTGACAGCCGCTGCGGTTGCATCAATCCGCGAGCTGGGAATCATGTTGCCCGCAAACGGCACTCGAACCGGGTCGGTGGCGCTGCCCGTCGTGTTGAGCGGGTCGAAGATGCGAATCTGTTCTCCCGTGGCGTTGCGCAGCTTGCTGAAATCACCGGACCGCATTTCCGGCTCCGGGACACCGAGCCGTATCGGTTGCGGATAGAGCTCTCTGTACCGTTCGTACGAGACGAGGTAGAAGAAAGCGTTCCGGCCGTTCTTCTTGATCAGTTTGGGTATCTCCACCGGACCCGCTGCCTGGAATCCTGGTTGGTCCACCGATTGCTCTGGACGAGGACTACCTAGAGCATTCAGGGCGTAGAAATTCGCGTTCCACGCCTTACGCCGGAAGAAGCCCCAGCCCGTCAGGTGATGCTCGCTGGTGCCGCCGATGGTCGTAAAGTTGACCACGCCCCCCGACGTCCGCCCATACGATGCGTCATAGGCATTGGTGATCACGCTCACCTCGCCGATCGATTCCGACACCGGCATCAAGGCGATATTGTTGTTCACCGAGGTCGTGCGGGCCGTGTTGGGAGCGCCATCCACCAGAAACTCATTCTGCGTAAGGCTGCCACCATTGATCGCAATGGTCGCATTAGCGCTGTTGTGGAAAGAAGCCATGAACACGCCAGGGCCTCGTTGCGTCGTACCGGGAAGCAGGTTCGCCACGTTCAACGGATTGCGCGAGCGGATCGGCAACTCCTGGACCTGGATCAGCCCTGCCACCAGGCCGCGTGAAGCCGACTCGGTATCCAACGCCGCAGCAGCAGCGGTGACTTCGATCCGTTCGGCGGTATCGCCCACTTGAAGGCGAATCTCCAACCCGGCATGTTGTCCAGTTTGGAGCTGAATGCGCTCCTGGACGAACGTCTTGAACCCGGCGCTCGAAGCAGACAAACGGTATGTGCCCGGATCGAGAAACTGAAACAGGTACACGCCTGCATCGTTGGACTCGGTCGAAACCGTCGCATGGCTTGCGGCGTTGGTCAATTCGACGCGAACTTTCGGCATCGGGGCGCCGCTTGCATCCGTTACTTCGCCGCTCAGCTTCGCCCGATAATCTTGCGCGTGAAGTACTCCCGCCAACAGACAAATCACCGCTGTGGAAAGACAATTCCGTTTCATCAAGCTTTCAGCCCCCAGTCTGCAGGAGTAAGTTCGTAATGCTCGTATCTGGAAGGTTAATCTGGGAACTCGGGGGCTGCAAGTACCTTAACGCAATATTGTCGATTTAGACTTCAACCGCGCCCTTGATCACCGCCGCGATATCGGCAATGCCCACGCCCGGCGCCTGCGGCACGCTCATTTTGCCGTCCTTCACCGTGATACCGCCCTCGAACCATTGGCCGTACTTCTGGTGGCCCAACTTGTACTCCTGGTACCGGCCTGGATCGCGAATCACTGAGGCAAAGTGAAGCATGTAGACGAAGCCGAAACCGCCCGAGATATGCACCGTCGTTGGCATGTTCACCACGTCGGCCATGCGCGCCACGCGAATGGACCGGATCAGCCCTCCGTAATACTGGATGTCCGGCTGTACGATGTCCACCATGTGATTGGCGATCGCCCAGCGGAACCGCCAATCGCTGTACTCTTGCTCGCCACCTGCCACGGGAATCGTCAAGGTGTCGGTCACCTCCTTGGTCTCCTCCCAGTGGTCGAATTCGCAAGGCTCCTCGAAGTACACCGCTTTGACCTCTTCGAGCAGCCGCCCAACGCGCACCGCGTTCGGCACATCGTAGCTCGAATTCGAATCGGCGTGCATGTCAATCGCGTCGCCGAAGGTCTTGCGCACCAGTGGAATTAGCGTCTCCGTACGCTTTGGCGAGGCGTCGGCGTTGCGGCTCATGCGGCCTCCCACGCGAAACTTGACAGCCCGCGCACCGGACTCGCTCACCAGCTTTTGCAGGTACTCGATTTCCTGCTGAGGGGTCGTATCGCGCCGGCCACTGGCCACATAGATCGGAATCTCCTTGCGGCGCACATCTCCGATCAGCGCACCGATGGACTTCCTCGTCATGCGGCCCAACATGTCGAGAATCGCGCACTCCACCCAGGTCTGTGCGCTCCAGAATCCGAGTCCGTACAGCTTGTAGTTGTCGCCCGCGCGATACAGCTCCCACAGATCGTTTTCCAAGTTGCGTGCGTCGCGGCCAATGAAGAACTTGATGATGTTGCTCTTCAGCATCGGCGCAAACGTGTCTGGCCGGCCTGTTTGCGGCAGCGACAAACCTTCCGCGCCGTCCTTGGAGCGCACGTGTACGAAATGATCCGGCCCTTTCTTCAATAGGCGGATCGAGTCGATGATCACCGGCGAATTCAGACCGTCGAGCTTCAACACCGGCTTTGCCGCCGCCTTCCCCAACTGGTCCATCAACTCTTTTGTCGATGCGCCCATCGCGCTGTGTGCGCCGGCCGCGGCGAGCGCAGGGGTGGATAGAAAATGTCTGCGGTTCACGGGGAAAGTATATCGCCCCGGTCAGCGCGCGTAGTAACCCGATTTTGCGCGCGCTTTCAAACCCGCCTGCTTCACCCGGATCTCCAGTCTGCGAAACCGCCCATCCTGAGAAGGTGTGGTGGAATGATAGCCAAATTCGTAGAGCGAGCGCAGCTCTTCGGAAATTGCGCGGAAAGCCGCCTTGGGATTTTCGCGGCTGGCGTTGAACGCCATTCCGCCGGTGTCGGCCGAAATGCGGTCCATGACTCGCTGCCCGTAGATATCCCGCGAGCCCGGCCGTTTCTCCTCAACCTCGCTGGTGGTGTAGCGTACGTTGTAAACGAGCACGTCCGCCGTCTGCGCCGATTCGATCGCGTCGAGCATGTGATAGGCGCTCGCGTTGTCCCCGCCATCGCTAAACATCACCAGCGCCCGCCGGCCGCCTTCGGGACGCAACTTCGCGGTTGCATGATAGAGCGTGTCGTAAAATGCGGTGCCACCCTCGCGGGGCTGGTCACCTCCCAGTTTGGGATACTTTCGATCTCCCTTTCCGAACTCCTTCAACTCATCCATCACGTACTCGATGTCGCCCGTGAAGTCGGCAACCAAACGCAACTGATTTCCGAAGCCGACGACAAACACCCTGTCCTTCGGCCCAACCACGTTCTTCAGGAAGGTCTCGATGTCCCGCCGGTGCTTCTTCACAAACTCTCGCTGGCTGCCGCTGAAGTCCACGAGGAGACCAAGTGAGAGCGGCAGGTCGGTTTGACGCGCAAAGAAACGGATCGTCTGCGCCGAGCCATCCTCCACGATCTCAAAGTCGTCTTTGGTCAACCCCGCCGTCAGGGCACCACGTGCATCCCGCACCGTCGCCGTCAGATTCACCAACTGCACGTCGACGGCGATCTTCGGCAGTTCCTGAGCGGCAGCCGCAAATACCCACACTCCTGCCAGCCACTTCATACTGACTTCATACGAACGGCATCACCTGCGAGATTCGAAAAATTCAGTGGGCTGACGCAGCAAGCAATTTCTCGATCTCCGGGCATTTGTGAAGCGCTTGCACCACACGGTCCAGCCGCACCGTTCCTCGCAAACCTGGCGCGGCTTCGAGTAACTCTTTCGCCGCGCCGGCTTGACAGGAGCCCATCGGCGCGCCTTCCATGTGGCTCAGCCCCATAATGGCGACGTCCAGCGCCGTGCGTCCGTCCTCACCTTGGTGCAGGGCGTCGGCGCCGCGTTGCAGCAACAGGCGGACGATTTCGCTCTGCCCGTTTCCGGAGGCCAGGATAAGGGGCGTCAGCCCGCGGCAACAACTTCGGTTGACATTTGCGCCCGCCCGCAGGAGCGCCTCCACGCTTTGCAATTTGTTCGTGTGAATGGCGTGCATCAGGGGCGTCCAACCGTTCACCCCACTCGGTTCATCCGGCGATTGGCCAGCCTTGACCAGCGACGCAATCGCTTGGGTATCGCCTTTGCGCGCGGCCGATGCAACCGGCGAGATAGACGGCACGCCACAGCCGACCCACACGACGGCGCACAGCGTCAGCGACCAACCTCGGACCATACTCAACCTTCGCGCATCTCCGCCACAGTCGCCCCCGCGCCGCCTTCGGTCGGTGGGGCTTCGTAAAACTTTGCAACGTGCTGGCTCTCTTTCAACATCTCGCGAACGAGTTTCTTCAGGATCCCCATTCCGTGCCCATGCACAATGCGCACGCGGCTCAAACCCGCCAATGCCGCCTGGTCCAGAAATTTCTCCACCTCATCGCGCGATTCGTCGGCACGCTTACCGATGAGGTTCAACTCGCGAAAGCTCACCAGCGGGGCCTCCGTTCCACGAAACGTCACGTTCGTAGGCAATTTCGCGCCCTCCGGCGTATCCGGCAAAACTTCGATCACGTCGCCGCGTTCCATCTGCAGTTTCATGAAGCCGGCTTCGACCTCGATGCGATCCTCGCCGAGCATTCGCCGCACTCGCGCCGGTTCGCGCACACCCTTCAACCGCACGCGCGAGCCTACTTGAATCGGAAGCTCCTCCTGATCGAGCGTCCCGCTTTCGCTTTGCCGCTGGGCTGTGCGGACAGTAACGGCAAACTCCTCACGAAACTCACGCTTGATCTGGGCCACGCGCTGCGCACCTTTGGCTGCCATCTTCCGCTGTTCGCCGCCTTCGGCGAGGCGCTCTATCGTCTCTTCGGCGCGCTTCCGGAACTCTTCGAGCATCGCTTCGTTACGCCGTTCGAGCTCGGCGAGCTTTTGCGACTCGCGCCTATCCCAAATCTCGTTAAGCGACTTCCGCTCGGCCTCGATCCGGTCGCGTTCCGAGCGCACTTCGCTCTCGCGTTGTGTCAACTCATCGACTCGCGTCTCTAACAACCGCAGCAATCGCGCCAACTCCTGTTGCTGTGTGCTGAGGTAACCACGCGCCTGTTCGATCACCGTGGCCGGCAACCCGAGACGCTCGGCAATGCGCAGGCCGGCCGACGCGCCCGGCATTCCCGTCCGCATGTGGTAGGTCGGTTCGAGCGTCTGCTCGTTGAAGCTCATCGCCGCGTTCAGGACGCCGTCGGTCGAAGCGCCATAGATCTTGGGAGCGAGCAAGTGTGTGGAGGCAAGCGCAAACGCGCCCCATTTGCGGACGTGATCGACGATGGCCACGCCCAGCGCTCCGCCTTCTTCCGGGTCCGTCGCGCGGCCCACCTCGTCCAGCAGCACCAGTGAATCGGAAGTTACCTCACTGAGAATGTTCCCCAGCCGCGCCACGTGCGCCGAGAAAGTGCTCAGCGATTGTTCGATGGACTGGTTGTCGCCGATGTCGGCCAGTATGTTCGAGAATATGGGAAATTCTGCCTCGGCCGCCGGAACCGGCAGCCCGCATTGCGCCATCAACGCAAGCAACCCAACAGTTTTCAACGCAACCGTCTTGCCGCCTGTATTCGGCCCACTGATGAGCAGCGTGCGCGTTGCGCCTTCCAGGGTCAGGTCGAGCGGGATAACGTGCTTCCGCTGCCGCTTCAACACATCTTCGAGCAAGGGATGCCGGGCCGACCGAATATGCAGGCGCGGCTCGTCGCGCAGGCTGAATCGCGGCATCACACCGCCGAATTCCATCGCAAACGCGCCTTTGGCGAAGAGGAAGTCCAACTCGCCCAACGCTTGCCATGTCTCGGAGATCTCGCCGCGGGCCTCGCGCAGCTTCGTCGTCATTTCCGCCAGAATCCTGAAGACCTCGCGCGCTTCCTGTTCGCGCAGGCGCACCAGGTCGTTGTTCATCTCGATGGTCTCGA
>DASRHX010000585.1:0-5360 GCA_035650295.1 Bryobacteraceae bacterium
TTCCTCGCCCGCTGCCATTTTCTTGGACGACATCGAGGATAACAACTCTGTTATCACCGTTCGCGCTTCCAACAAATCGACCTTTCGCGGTTCGCTCTTGCCCAGATCCTTAGGTGGTTTGAAGGGAAAGTTCGCGGCGAAGAATGCGTCCTGACGCACATACCCTTTCAGGTCGCTAAAAACCTGCTGCAGCGCCTTGCCATAAATAGTCTGAAAAGCCTGCGCGGGCGCCATTCCCGCTAAGACCGCCGACATAAATTTCGGCCGCTCCTGCATGTAGCGCTTATCCAGGTACAGCATGTGCGTCAACGCCCAACTTTCGGAATAAAACATTCCGGCATGCCGCTTCGTGTTGTAACGGTCCGAGTCGTGATTCACGGCGAACAGGACTTCCAGAGGTATGGGCTTGCCATTTCCAACCTCGGCAAGCCGTCCGAGCGGCGCAACGCCCACCCGCATGACGTCGGCCACCTGTGTCATGGTCGAGAACAATTCCGCCGTTCCTTCGTTCAACCAAACCGGTACGCGAACGCCCGAGTACTTCATCAACAGGTGGACATACTCATGAGTGGCGATGGGCCACAGGTTGTTATCCAGGTCGCTGACGACGATGAAGTCCCGATCCAAGCCGGGTAAATAGAAGGCGGCCGCTACTTCGTTGGGCTTGTAGGGAGCGAATTGCTTCTCGGAATGGAACGCGATGAGCCGCACCGGGGTCGTTGTCTGCGGCGTCAAGCCAAGCACCTGGCTGAAGAACTCGCGGATCAGCTCGAAACGTTTGAGAGCTTCCTTCGCATCTCCGGGTCCCGCCGTCGTGTACACCTCGAAATTCGGTGTCGCGACGTAAGTCCACTTCTCCTCGGCGAAAACAAGGCACGTTAACGATACGAGCGCCGCGAGCAATCGTCTCACTTCACGCCCACCCGTTTCAGCACGGCTTTCACTGATCCAATTATGGACTCCTCCACATCTTCCGAGTAAGGTCCGGGCATTCCGTAATAAATCATGCTCGACTCGGCCTCATAGCCGCCTTCACGCAAGATCCGCACGCTGGGAATGTAACTCATGACATCGTTCGAGTAACCGGCAACGATCAGTTTCTGCTTCGGGAATTCCTTTTTAATGCGTAAATCGTAATCGACCACTACTTCGCCGCCCAATGCAACCAGCGTCACCGCATTTCCAAAGCGGATCGCTTGCACCGGGTAAGGCGTCGTCCGTACGGGTGCGCCGGCGTCATACGCCTTGAGCATATCCTTTGCCCGGTTCACCTCGAAGCGGTTCTTGCTCTGCGACTCCTTGACGAAATCCTCCCGCGTGTGCGGACGGAAGTTCAGCTTGATCGTTTGGTAGGCGCCGCGCAGATTCCCTTTCACCACGGTGCCCGGAGTTCCCATGGCGGATTTCACGCTTTCGGCAAGCCTATGGCCGTGGTCTCGCGCGATCTGCTCGGTGCTTCGAGGATTCGGATTCTGGTCCGCCCCACAAAGGATCATGAACAGCGCCGTCACGCCCGGCATGCCGGCTTCGATTTCTTCTTGCGCAAAGCCGGCGTAGTCGCCACTGTACTTGTAGTGCTCGCCCGTCAGAGTCGTATTGTGGCAGGCATATCCGAACAGCACGGCGAATGGCTTGCCATCCTCGCCGCTTACCACCATCACCGGCACCGAATGGTCCGTCGGTCCCTGCGGATTTACCCCGATTCTCACGCCCGCCGATGCCGCTTGCCGCCGATTCATCGCAAATCCCGCCGTGCCTTCGACGTATCGGACACTAGCCGGCTTCAGCTGCCCCAAGGCGCTTGCCGCGGCCGTGAACAGATTTTCCGTAAGCTGCCGCGCGTATACATCCAGCTTGGCGTCCATTTCCGGTGTCAGGTTGTACATCGTGGAGAGGTTGGCGCGGATCACGGGGCCTGTGTGCGTGTGCGAGCTATTGAACAGCACGCGCGCTCGTTCGATGCCGTGCTCCTTGGCCAGCCGCGCCGCGACCGCGTCGGTCATCACGCGCGGCAAGCCAATCAGGTCCGTGGTGACGATCACCACGCGCGTCCCTTTCTTGTCCTCCAGCGCCAGCGCCTTCGCATACAAAGCCTGAAGCGTCCCCTCGGCGGGCTTCGTACGGCTGGCGTAGCCGCTGAGCCAAACCAGGTCCTTAGGCGTGATGTCGACCTTGGCCACACCCGCGCGGTAGTCGGCGGCCATTGCCGCCATCGGAAGAAAGAGTAAGCTTAGCCAGCGTTGCATCGTTCCAACATTGTGCAACACTCCGCTCGACTCTAGTCAGAACATGTATTTCAAGCCGAACTGGATAATCCGGCCATCGGCGGCCGACGTAATCCTTCCGTAGTTCGCCGGTGCGTCCGGGTTCGTACCCGGCCCGCCGAAATTCGGCCGGTTTAGCGAGTTGAATAACTCCGTGCGGAACTGCAACTGATGGCTCTCCAAGATCCCCCGGAATCTCTTCTGCACCCCAGCCGTAACGTCGAAGGTTCCGGGTGCCCGCAACTGCCCTTCGGCGCGGGGCGCGCTGCCGAACTGTCCGGTCTGGTTCGGCACGAAGGCGGCCGTTTCGAAATACCTCACGATCCGTTCCGCGCGGGACCGCCCGGTATCCAGCCGCGGGTCTCTCACCCGGTCGGGACGGTTCGGCTGGCCTCGCAGCGCCCGGTCTTGCGACGTTGCAAACGACAAAGGCCCCCCGGAGTACATCGACCAAATCCCGTTCAACTGCCAGCCCCCCAGAAACACGTTCCCGACACCGCGGTTGCCGAACGGCGAGGGCAGCTCCCATACCCACGACGTCACGAACGCGTGAGTGCGGTCGAAGTCGGAAGGACCCCATTCCGAGCTTCGGTCATCCGCGTTTTGCACTCCGCCGTTGTTGGTCAGCACCGCATTTAAATCGCTGAGCGACTTCGAAAACGTGTACGACACCAAAACGGTCACGCCCTTGCTGAAGCGTTTGTCGACCGACGCCTGCAGGGAGTTGTAACTCGAATTCGTCACCGACTCAATAAAGCTGAACCGTGAAAAATACGGAAACAACGGCCTCCGGTTATTCACGTTCGCCACCGTCGATTGTCCCGGAATGTAAATTGCTTGATTGATATCCCTCAGATACGGAATGTGCGTGCCGTGCGCACCGGCATAACCAACCGTCAACAACCAATCGCGATGGATCTCCCGCTGAACGTTCACGTTCCATTGCTGCATCATCAGCTCTTTGAAGTTCGGCCCGTAGGATAGGCCCGTGATCTGCTGGTCGAACACCGAATCCTTACCGGGCGTGTAAGGGTGAGGATTGCCGCCCGGAAATGCCGACCATGGATTCGCCGTGCTCGGCGGAGCGTTAATGTCGATGATTCGTGTGAACGGCTGGTAGATCGCGAACTGCCCCTCGATGTTGGACCACGATGGGTTGTAGAACACGCCGTATCCCGCTCGCAACACCGTCTTCGAGTCACCCGTCAACTGATAGGACAAGCCCACGCGCGGCGCGAACAACTTCTTCGCGGCCGTGCGCCCCGCCCGCGGAATCCCTGGATCGCCGTGGAACAGAACGCCTGGATGGGCGTTCACATAGACCTGCGATTTCTGTCCGGGCCGGTACGCCATCGCCGCTCCGTTCAGCGCCACGGGCGGAAGCGGCAACTCGTACCGTAATCCCGCATTGATCGTGAGCCGCCGCGATACTTTGATATCGTCCTGCGCATACCAGGAAAGGTGCAGTCCCCTCACATTATCGGGAGCCGGACTCCCCTGCCGGAACGCCGACGGCCGCCCTAACAGAAAATCGGTCAACGCCACGTTCGAGAAATTTCCGTTAAACGTGAACGAACCATTCGTCCGCGATAAATTCGCGTCCTGTTGAAACGTTCGAATGCCATCCGTTCCCAGTTGTATGTTGTGCTTCCCCCGAATCCAAACGAAATCGTCGCTCCACGCCGCCGTGTTGTAATCGCGAGCGATCTTGATCTGCTCAATGCTTGCCTGGAAGAATCCCGTCACATTGAGCACTGGGAAATCGGGCGTATAGGTGTAGTAGTTCGATGCGAAGCCCAATTTCTTCAAATCGTCCAGCGCGATCTGCGGCCGGTAATCGGCCTCCGTGTAATACCCATTGAACGTAAACCGGGCCGTATTGATCTTGTTCGCCGCCACGTTTGTTGTGTACGTGACGCCGTAGAGATCGGTGTCCAACACGACTGTTCCCTTTTGAAATTCGGGCAGGTTTCCGTGGCCGGTCGGCCCCGTCCGGCGGGTCGTGAAGACCCGCCCGTTCAACTGATGCCGCCCCGAGCCGAAATTCTGGTCCCCGCGCAGCAGTAGCTGTTTTGGGTTGTTGTCGTTCGGCCGCTGGTAGCGAAACGTGCCCAGCGAATCCTGCGCCAGTGGGACGTACGCCTTCATGAAGTTCACCGCGAGAGGATCCAACCGGTTCGCCGGAATCTTGTTATCCGCGAAGGGCTGATTGTTCACCGGATCGCGAATCACCCGCGAATAGCCGCTGAAATCGCCGCCCAACTGCGCGGCCGTCGGTGTGAAAATAGTCGTTGCCGCGCCCAGAGGCTCCTTCTGCTGCTCGAAATTTACGAACCAGAACGACTTGTTCCGCCCATCGTAGATTCCGGGTATGAACACGGGCCCGCCGCCGGCAAAGCCAAACTGGTTTCTCTTCCGCTTCGTCTTTGTCGGCAGGAAGAAGTTTCGCGCATCGAGCTTGTCGTTCCGCAGGAACTCATAGAGACTTCCGTGCAAACCGTTCGTGCCGCTCTTAGTGGAGATCTCGATCACGCCCGAGGCGTAGCCATACTTGGCTGAAGGCACGCTGGTTTGAATCGTAAACTCCTGCACCGCGTCGGGACTCGGGCTGGGAAGCAACTGCTGAAACACGTTATCCACGTTCAGTGATCCGTCCACCCGAACGTTCGCCATCCCGCTGTTCTGGCTTCCTGAACGCCCCCCGCCGATGTTCACGCCGCTCTGCCCCACGCCCGGAACCAGCCGCGCCAGTTGATACACGTCGCGGCCATTCAACGGCAATTCGACGATACGTTTCGTGTCCACGAGTTGCTGGATCGTGGCTGACTCCGTGCTGACACGGCTGGCATCCGCCGATACCGTTACTTGCTCGGTAAGGCTGCCCACCTCCAATGTCAGATTTAGGGAAATATCGGCGCTCGTCGTCAACGTGATCCCGTCCCGAACCGCCGTCTTGAATCCCTGATGCTCGGCCCGGATCTGATAGCTTCCGATCGGCAGCTTCGGAAACAGATAACGTCCCTCGGCGTCGGATTGAGTCTGGAACACAACCTGGCGTTCCCCTTGCGTCGCCGTTACGTTCACCGTGGGAATCGC
>DASRHX010000586.1:0-2025 GCA_035650295.1 Bryobacteraceae bacterium
GATCCGCCGCTTGGAGAGCCATGTAATAAGGTTGGCGATCGTCCTGGATTCGTTCGGGTATGATTTTTCGTCCGGGGATCAGTCCTCCGGAACGAACACACAAAAGGTAGTAGCAGGCGGCTCGCGCCGTTCTGCCATTGCCTTCAATAAAGGGATGAATCCAATTCAGGCGCCATAGTCCGTATGCAGCCAGTTCAGTACTGCTCCAGTCGTACCAATTTTCGTGGATAGTGGAAATGAACTGATCCATCAGGTCCGAAACATCACGGAAATGAGGAGGGTTGTGCGAATCCACATAAACAGGTTCCTCTCGAAACCTGCCGCCGAATTGCGATATATTGGCAACGGCGACGTGGTTCAGGTCCCACAGCATGTATTTGTCGAATACTCTGCCGCCTTGGCTTAGCCCGATCTCAACGCAATTTGTTAATAAATCGTATTGTCTGCTTAGATTTTTCTCTTGTATTCGGTCGTATAACTCTTGGTTTTCTTCTTCAAGTACGAGCATGAGTTAAGCAAAGACCGATATGTGTCGGCCATCCTTTTAGATTTAGCGTTGAGTGTTGCTTATTTTGATGTTTTTAGATGCCAAGCGCGCGGATTCTTTGGTGATCCTGGAACCCTCTGGTGCGTTTCCGTATACAAAGCTGACGCGCTGCTCCTGAAGCATCGCATCCGTTACGCCTGCCTTGATCGAAGCTTCCAACAAGCGTTCTAATTCCGGGCGGCGTGGGGCTGGCTTAAGAGTGGGTTTCCGCGCGACCATGTAAATTCCTTTCATCCTTGGGACGGCTTACCCGTTCCATGCATCATTGTAACAGATGTTCTTTGTTATCATCTGCGACAATGGTGTTCGACACCTTAAATATGGAATGGCACTACAGGCTATCCACCGCCCGGAACGGGCGGCCGCCTCTTCCGGTGGAAAGTCTGTCAGCTCACATATTCTGACCTCTCGTGAGGCGCACGGTGTCGGTTTCTTCCTTTTGGGCCACTTCGGGGTCGTGGTGAGTCGTCTCGACGCGCGGCTCTTCTCCGGGTTTGCGGAGATAGACTTTGGCTTCGATGGTTTCGGTGGAGAAGGTGACGCTTTCCCGCTGGATATTGGTCACGCGCCAGCCGGCGATCTCGCCGCCCAATGCGATCCGGTGGAGGCGTTGGCTGTCCGAATCCAGCACCACGATGGCGACGGAGCTTTGGCCCGACAGCGCGATGCCGCGCACGGTCGGCACCGGAAGCTCGGCTGGTATGGCTTCTGGTTCGGCGGTTTCCGCACCGGCGACCGCCGCGGGCTGTGGCGGGCGGCGGCCGGCGGTGAAGGGGGGACGGTCCCGCAAGGTCTGGAGCAGGGCGGTGTCCTGTGTCGTCGCCGGGCCGGCGGCCTTGACCGGCTGGGGCAGAGGAGCGGGCGCCACCGCCGCCGTGCTGAGGTCGGGTTCCCAGTTCATGCCCATGGTCAGCGTGGCGCCACCGGCGCCGAGCGTCATCAGGGACAGGAGAAGTGCGGGAGAAAAGCGCATTACCTGTGATCCTCAACGGCCAGAATCTCAAAATCGATCTGCATGTCGACCTGCGTCGTCGTGCGCTCGCCATAGCCTACGCTGGGACTGGACGCCGCGATGTTCAGGTTTCGGATAGCGAGGGCGGGGTCCTGCCGTCGGGCGGTGTCGAGCAGCTTCACCAGCGCCTGTTCGTCGCCGTAGGCCCTGACCCGCATGCCGAGTTGCAGGGTACCATGTTCGTGCCGGGGGGCGAGCGCCTGAACGCTTCGGGCCTGGGTGCCGGATTCGACCATTACCTTCTGGATCAGCTTCTGGAATTCCGCCGTCCCGAGGGATTCATTTTCGACCCTCAGAATACCGCTGCGTTGCTCCGCCGACCGCTCGGCGTCCGCGACTGCTTGTTTAAGGGCGGGAATACGCTCGACCGTGGCGGTCAGGCGGGCGCGCCAGCCGGCCGCGTCAGCGATCCGGTTCTGTGCCGCGTCCCAACGGTCGAGCAGGGGAAGCACCACGAGATTGACTG
>DASRHX010000587.1:0-5063 GCA_035650295.1 Bryobacteraceae bacterium
GTTGAGGGAATTCTGAGTATCTCCAGCGCGTTAAACAGTGACTTGCAGGTAAGCCGATGAGCCACGTATGAAAAAGGTAACGCTCTACAGCTCCAGCCGATCGTCGATGACCGGGCGGGCAACGCCGACTAACTATGCGGACCAACTCAAAAGTCCGGATCAAGCGCGCGAAAGCCCTTCCGCTAAATTAGCCAGTCAAGAAGTCCGCTTCTTATGGCGAAACTTTTGCGCACGGCATAAACGGCTGCTATGGGTCGCAGCCGGCGGGCTGTTCGGACTGCTGCTGGTGTTTGAACATGCGGCGATTACCCCTCCGACGCGCGAGATCACTCAGGAAGATATCCGCGCCGCGGTGCTTCATACACTGGAGACCAACACCCTTCCATCGCCCGCGAGGAAAGCGTACGAGGTCATTCGACCTTCCATTGTTCGCGTCCGGGGGTTGGCACCGGACAAAGCCGGGGGGGAGGACACCGAGAAGAGCGTCGGCACCGGGGTCGTCATCGTCGACAAAGGCACTATCCTCACTAATCTTCACGTTGTGCTCGGCGCCAAGCGGATACAAGTGGTTTTTGCCGACGGGCTCGAATCAGACGCCACGATCACCGGCGTGCGGCCGGAGCATGATTTGGCCGTGCTTCAGGCGCAAACCATTCCCGACGATCTTTTCGCGGCTACCATGCGATCCACCGCGGACCTCGCCCTAGGCGACCAAGTCGTTGCTGTGGGCTTCCCGTTCGGCATCGGCCCTTCGGTGACGGCTGGAGTCGTGTCCGGTTTGCGGCGCGAATTTCGCTCCCCAGAGGGAAAACGGGTGTTAACAAATCTCATCCAGTTCGACGCCGCGGTTAACCCAGGAAACTCCGGCGGGCCGCTGGTAACCCTGGATGGTGAAGTCGTCGGTATAGTCACCGGCATTTTGAACCCTACAGACCAGCGTTTCTTCGTGGGCATTGGGTTTGCGGTTCCCATCGAGAATGCAGCAGCAGCCGTGGGAGTGCCGCCCTTCTAGGCCGGAATTATTCGTGCTCCGAGGAAAAACTACGCCACAGTGTCGATCAAGGCAAGACTTGGAGGAGCGAAGGCGAAAGGATCTTCAAGGTTCCAGGTTCAACGTTCAATTCCTTTCGGACCTTGAGCATTGAACCTTGAACCTTAAATTTTTGCGCTCGCAGGCACATATGGACAACAGAGAAACAACCCGCAGCGAAATTGCTTCACTCATGGAGCGTATCCTCTACGAGGTGAAGAAGGTCATCGTCGGCCAGGATCATTTCCTGGAGCGTGTGCTGGTGGCCGTCCTGGCGCAGGGACACCTGCTCGTCGAGGGCGTCCCAGGGCTCGCCAAGACCCTTACCGTTAAGACCCTCGCCAGAACCATTCGCGGGTCGTTTAGGAGAATTCAGTTCACGCCGGATCTCGTCCCGGCGGACCTGGTGGGAACGCGCATCTACAATCAGAAGACCGGGGACTTTATCACCTCGCTGGGCCCCGTCTTCACCAATCTTCTTCTTGCCGATGAGATCAATCGGGCTCCGGCGAAAGTGCAAAGCGCGTTGCTCGAGGTGATGCAGGAACGGCAGGTCACAATCGCCGGCGAGAGCCACCGGGTTCCCGAGCCGTTCCTGGTAATGGCCACCCAGAATCCCATTGAGACGGAGGGCACGTACCCGCTGCCCGAGGCACAGGTAGACCGGTTCATGATGAAGGTGCTCGTCGGGTATCCAACCGAAGAGGAGGAGTTCGTCATCGTCGACAGGGTCACCGGCATTTCGAACGATGTCGTCCCCATGGCCACGACCGAGCAACTGAGCGTGCTTCAGAGCGAGTGCCGGAGTGTCTATGTGGATCCGGCGCTCAAGCAATACGCGGTGCGGCTCGCCTCCGCGACGCGGGATCCAGATCGCTACGGTGTCGCCGGCCTGGCCAAGTACGTATCATTCGGCGCGAGCCCTCGCGCCCCGATCAATCTGATCGAGGGTGCGCGGGCGCTGGCGTTCCTGCGCGGACGCACCTACGTCTTGCCCGAGGACGTGACGGATCTGGTACCCGATGTATTTCGCCACCGGCTCGTGCTGACGTATGAGGCTCTCGCCGAGGCGATGACGCCAGATCAGCTGATCCATCGAATCATGCAGCACATATCGGCTCCCGATAAGCCGCTGGAGACCCATGTCAAAGTCGCAGCCGGCTCATAATGTAAGCCAGCGCGCAGGGGCTGAAAACATATTGCGGCGATTGGAGTGGACCGTGATTCGTCGCCTGGACGGGCTGCTTCATGGCGATTACCAAACCTTGTTTCGCGGTTTCGGGCTGGATCTCGCCGATCTGCGCGAGTACCAGTATCACGACGATGTCCGTTACATCGACTGGAACGTTACTGCGCGTCTGCAAACGCCCTATATCAGGGTGTACAACGAAGACCGAGAAGTTACAGCGTGGTTTCTGCTGGACCTAAGCCCGTCCGTGGATTTCGGCTCCCACGTGAAGAAGCGGTCGGTGTCCACCGAATTCATCACTCTCCTGGCGCGTCTCTTGACCCGTCACGGCAATCGCGTCGGGGCACTGTTTTATGGTGACAGCGTCGATACGGTGATTCCAGCGCGGAGCGGACGCCGCCACGTGCTCCACATTCTGCATAGGATGCTTTCACGGCCGGAGCGCTCCAGCTCGGCCACGACGAACCTGCGCGATTTTCTCCAGACCGCTTTTCGTGTCATGCAAAGACGATCTCTCGTTTTCGTCATCTCCGATTTCATTAGTATGCCTGGCTGGGCCGAGCCGCTGACCCACCTTGCACAGCGCCATGAGATCGTGGCGGTGCGGCTCTACGATCCGTTGGAGATGGACTTGCCCGACCTAGGGCTAGTCGTGATGCGGGACGCCGAGACCGGAGAGCAGTTATTCGTCGACACCCACGATCGAGCTTTCCGGAAGCGCTTCGCGGCAGTGGCCGAGCGACGCGAGAAGGAGCTCCGGTCGGCACTACGCCAGGCCGGCGTGGACGCGCTGGAGTTGTCCACAAACGACGATCTTGTCGACGCAGTTCTGCGGTTCGCCGACCTGCGCAAGCGGCGCAGACAGTTGGCAGCGGGCGGAAGCCTGCCCCAGCACCTAAGAGGAAGGCATGACGTTTCTATGGCCTGAGATGCTCTGGCTGCTCCTGGTTGTGCCGGTACTCGTTGCCGCGTACTTCTTCCTGTTGCGCCGGAAAAAGGAGGCCGCGCTCAGGTATGCCAGCTTGAGCATGGTAAAGGAGGCGATGGGCGCGGGCCAGAGATTGCGGCGCCACATTCCACCGTTGCTTTTCCTGGTTGCGCTCTTCGTGATGATCCTTGCGATTGCCCGGCCTGCCGCCGTTATCACCTTGCCATCCCAACACCAAACCATCATCCTCGCCATGGACGTCTCCGGCAGCATGCGCGCCATGGACGTGCAACCCAATCGAATTTCCGCGGCGCAGGCTGCTGCTAAGGCCTTTGTCGCGGAGCAGCCTTCAAACGTACGCATCGGAGTGGTGTCCTTCGCCGCAACGGCGGCAGTGGTGCAGACGCCCACCCAAAATCGCGAGGACATCGTTGCGGCCATCGATCGGTTCCAGCTGCAACGGGGCACCGCGATTGGCAGCGGCATCATCGTCTCTCTGGCGACGATCTTCCCGGAGGCGGGCATCGATGTCAGTTCATTGATTTACGGGCGTGACGCTCCGCGCGGCGTCCCGCTCGATCAGGCTCGCAAAGCGGAAAAACCAGCGTTCACTCCGGTTCCACCCGGCTCCTACACATCCGCTGCCATCATTTTGCTCACCGACGGCCAGCGGACCACGGGCCCCGACTCCATCGAGGCGGCCCGCATGGCCGCCGAGCGCGGCGTTCGCATCTTCACTGTCGGAATCGGCACCACGAGCGGGGAGACTATCGGCTTTGAAGGCTGGTCCATGCGCGTGCGCCTCGATGAGGAGACGCTTAAGGCCATCGCCAACCTGACCCGCGGCGAGTATTTTTACGCGGGCACCGCAACCGACCTGAAGAAGGTCTACCAGTCCCTGAACGCCAAGCTTGTGCTGGAGAAAAAGGACATGGAAATCAGCGCCCTGTTTTCCGCAGCGGCGGCGGTCATCGCGCTGGTTTCGGCGGTGCTTTCACTCCTGTGGTTCAACCGCATCCTATAGCGCCCACAAGCTGCGCCGATCCCCTGATTTCTAATGGATCGTTCCGGTTGTGGATGACAGCTTTGGCCCTGAGGCGAACAATTTGGATTCCCCACATTAGAGAATCATTGGAGCATCATGACAAAAGTTTGGCCAGGAAATGATTATCCTCTAGGGGCCACTTATGACGGAACCGGAACCAACTTCTCTATTTTTTCAGAAATCGCCGAGCGAGTTGAACTTTGCCTGTTCGACGAACAGCGGAACGAGACACGGTTCGACCTCCCTGAGGTAACCAGTTTTTGCTGGCACGGCTATTTACCCAATCTCGGGCCCGGCCATCGCTACGGCTTTCGCGTCCACGGACCATGGAAGCCGGAAGAAGGACATCGCTGTAATCCGGCCAAACTCCTGCTCGATCCCTATGCGCGGGCCATCGAAGGTCAAGTGCAATGGAACGAGGCGGTGTTCCCCCATTTCTTCAATAATCCCGACGGTCCGCCTAATGACAAAGACAGCGCTCCCTTTGTGCCCAAATCGGTGGTGATCAATCCTTATTTTGACTGGGGCAATGATCGACATCCGCGCACCCCGTCGCACGAGACGATAGTTTATGAAGCGCACGTTAAAGGCTTTTCCATCAAGCACCCGGACGTCCCCGAAGACCTGCGGGGAACCTGCGCGGGACTGGGGCACCCCAAAGCCATTGAGCATTTCACGCGTTTAGGGATCACCGCTGTGGAACTCATGCCCGTTCATCAGTTTATTCATGATAAACACTTGGTGGAGCGCGGACTGCGCAATTATTGGGGCTACAATTCGATCGGCTATCTGGCGCCGCATAACGAGTACGTCGCGAGCGGGCAAACCGGCCAGCAGGTGCAGGAATTCAAGCAAATGGTCAAAGGCCTGC
>DASRHX010000588.1:0-5483 GCA_035650295.1 Bryobacteraceae bacterium
GTTGCGGAAGTGGCCGTTGGAGTAAGTGCTGTTCGATGCCTGCTCGCCGATCATCGTGTTGTGATAGGCGACGATCCCGGCGGGGACAGCGCTGAGTTTGAACGGGCTGCCGCCGGGGACGTGGTACAGGATGTTGCGCATGAAGTAGACGGGGCCGCCGAAGACGGGCTGGGCGCTGTAGCCGTTATGGGCGGCGTTGACGCCGCGGTTCTGGTAGACGCGGATATTGTGGGCGCCGCCGTCGGATTCGATGAAGTCGTCGTCGGTGAGGTGAATATCGTTGTTGTAGATGTCGATGGAGGAGGCCTGGCGTTCGGGATCGGGTTCGGGCGGGCCGTAGGTGGAGACGGAGATGCCGTCGTGGAAGTAGGCGATGGCGTTGTGGGCGATGATGTGGCCGGGGCCGTAGACTTTGACGGCAAAGAAGCTGCGGAGCTGGTGCGAGGGATAGATGCCTGCGGCGCGGGAACCGGCCTGGTTCCAGCCGATCATGCGCATCTGGTCGTCGCGGCCGAGGAAGAGGTTGTCGGCGATGTAGAAGTCGCGGGAGCCGGCGTATTCGGTCCATACGCCGACGCCGATGTCTTCGAAGCGGCAGTTGCGGACGGTGAGATTGACGGCGCCGAGGACGTCCTTTTCGCCGGCGAAGATGGCGATTTCGGTGTTGCGGAAGGTGAGGCCTTCGATGATGTGGTGCTCGGAGGCGATCATGTCGAAGAGCCTGGCGTTGCCAGCGCCGTCAAAGATCGCCTCGCCGTCGCCCGCACCTTTGATGGTGATGGGCTTCTCTGCGGTGCCTTTGAGTGAGAGCGACCAGGAGCCGGTGAAGGGGGCGCTGAGCGGGTCGACGTAGTTGAAGCGTTCGGGGCGGTAGAGGCCGGCATGGACGAGGATGGTGTCGCCGGGCTGGGCTCGGGTCATGCGGACGGCGGTCCAATCGCCGCGGCCTTCGCCGTAGTAGGCCGCTTTGATACCGATGAAGTTGGGTTCGAGCTTGGGTCCGACGTGGTCGTTGGGATAGACGTGGAGGACGCGGCCGCCGGAGTAGGACTTGGGTTCGGCGCGGGTGGCGACGGTGACGCGCTGCTGGGCCTGGCCGGTGACGCCGTCGGGGTCGCGGAGGGTGAACTCGCATTCGTAGCTGGTGGCGGGTTCAAGGTTGAAGATGCTGCCGGCGAAGCCGTGGGGGACGGTGTAGGTCATGCTCTCGCGGTCGCGGTAGGCGCGTTCGCCGCCGATGCGGAGCAGGGGGAGGCCGGGGCGCCAGTCCTGCGCGCCGGCTTTGCGGAAGCGGACTTCAACGGTGGCGTTGCGATTGACGTCGCCGTCGATGCGCCACTCGAAGCCGAGGTTGAGCAGCGTGGGGTGTTCGACGTGGAAGCGGCCGGGTGTGGTGGCGTTCTGGGCGTGGAGCGAGCAGGCGGCGAATATGAAGAATAGAGCAGTGCGCATGTAGGTGAGGGTTATGATATCGCCACGCATCGGGGGATCGCATGATCGGCGCAAATTAAACGCAGTTTTCACGAATCCTTCCGGCGCGGCGTCGCATCGGTTCCGTCATGAACACTTACGGATCGAAACATCTCGCAGCGAGCTTTCGCACGGTGCGCAACAACACGATTCAAGTAGCCGAAGACATTCCCGAAACGCAATACTCCTACATTCCGGTGGACGGTACGCGCTCAGTGGCTCAAACATTGGCGCATGTCGCCACCACGCCTATGATCTGGTTGGAGCTTCACGGCGACAAAGCGGTAACGAATTTGGATGAGTTCGACTTCTTCGGCATTTTGGGCCGGCTGGAGACGCTCGAAAAGCAGCCGCGCACGAAGGCCGAGATTCTCGACCTGCTGCGCACGGAGGGTGAGAAATTCGCTTCGTTCCTTGAAGGTGTATCCGAGGAGAAGCTCGCGCAGGAGACTTATGGACCGGCGGGACAGCCGGCCAAGTCACGGTTCGAATCACTGCTCAGCGCAAAGGAGCACGAGATGCATCATCGTGCGCAGTTGATGCTGGTGCAGCGGTTGCTCGGTATTGTGCCCCATTTGACGCGGCAGCGCGAGCAGTTCCGCCGCGATTATGAGGAGAAGATGAAGGCGCAGACGGTTTCGTAGTGGCAGCGTTGGCTTAGGTGGGCCGATGAGCCCGAAGGAAGGAGCGTATCTGGCGCACCGCCAGAGGGATCCTTTCTTTGGGCTCTTTCCAGGGGAACATGCTCACTTCGGCCTTTGGCGCGAGCATGGCGGCCTCCATGGCGACGGCATACGGATGAGCGGGGATGTCATCCGGCAGGATGAGCACCGGTGTCCGGCAACTGCGCACGAAATCGCGTGTCACGGTGAAGACGAAGTCGGGATTGGTGCGGTACATTTTCGTCAGGAATTTGTCGATCATCTCCATCGTGATCTCGGGCCGGCGCTTGACAATTTCCGGACCCCAGCCCTTCATGTTGTTCTCGTAGAAAAGATCGCGCATTTCGGGACGCGATCCGCTGGGCTGCGCGAGCACGCCCGCGACAACGCGATCCGGCGCACGCCGCAGGAGGTTCCAGATGAACGGGCCGCCAATGCAGAAGCCGAGCACCATGAACTTGTCGATACGCAGGTGATCCATCAGGCCGAGATGGTCATCGGTATAGGCGTCCCACGGGCGGTCGAACTCGAGCGGTCCGGTGGATTGGCCCGCATAGGCGTTGCGCAGGTCCGACGCGATGCAGCGGTACTCTCCTTTGAACTCCTCGATTGGATTGAAGGGCGAGCCGCGTTTCAAACCGGAGATGGTTGAATTCAATCCGCCGCCGGCGATGAGCAACAGCGGGAAGCCGGAGCCAGTCTCTTCATAGTGGATACGAACGGCACTTTTTTCGTAGAAGCGCACGGGAGGCTCCGCGTTGCCGGACTGTTGAGTAAGTGCGCTCGGCGCGGCGGCCATCGCCGCGGCGCCCGCCGCGAGTACAGTGCGTCTGCTTGAACCCATAATCGGAGGCAATCGTAGCATAGGCTCGGGCGCTAGAGTGCGGTGTGCCAACGCGGCGTTATGATAGCCGGATGCGTTGCGGACTGGTAGTGGCGATAAGTATGACGCTCGGCGCGGCGGTGGCTGCCGACTGGCCGATGTTTCGCGGGGTGAACGGGTCGGGCGTGTCCGTAAGCGAGACGGTGCCGGTGGAGTTCGGGCCGTCGAAGAACGTGATCTGGAAGACGCCGCTGCCGTTTGGACATTCCTCGCCCGTGATTGTCGGGGACCGGATTTTCTTGACGGGCGCCGAGGGCGGGAATGTCGAGGGGTCGGGGCGGCCGGAGAAGATCGTCGATAAGGGTGGCAAGCTCTACACGATTTGCCTGGACCGGGTGACGGGGAAGGTTCTGTGGCGGCGCGAGGCGCCCAGGCCGAGGATTGAGCAGTATCAGACGGTGAATTCTCCTGCGTCGCCCAGCGCGGCGAGCGATGGGAAAAGCGTGTTCGTCTTTCTCGCCGATTATGGGCTGCTGGCGTACGGGCTGGATGGGAACGAGTTGTGGAAGACGCCGCTGGGTCCGTTCAACAACGTGAACGGGCATGGTTCATCACCGATCGTGTGGCGGGACCTGGTGGTGCTGGTGTGCGATCAGGACGCCGGGTCGTACATGATCGCGCTGGATAAGAAGACCGGCAAACAGCGGTGGCGCGTGGATCGGCCGGAGGTGACGCGGAGCTATGTGACGCCGGCGGTGTTCGAACCGAAGTCGGGGCCGGCGGAGCTGATTGTGCCGGGAGCTTATCAGGTGACCTCGTACCGGGCGGACACGGGAGAGAAGTTGTGGTGGGTGCGCGGGTTTTCGTGGCAGCCGAAGTCGTTGCCGGTGATCGATGGGGACATGATCTACGTGCACGGCTGGGAAGGCGGCGGCGAGGCAGAGACGCCGACGGAGACGCCGGCGTGGGAAGAGGCGTTGAAGCAGTACGACAAGAGCGGAGACGGGAAGATTACGCCGGACGAAGTGGACGAGCGGATGAAGCGTGGCTTCTATCTGCTGGATCTCGATGGGAAGGGGCATCTGGCGCCGCGGGACTGGGAATTCTACCGGGCGCGGAGGGCAGCGCGGAACACGCTGCTGGCGATTAAGCATGGCGGGCGCGGCGATGTAAGCCAGACGGGCGTCGTGTGGCGGATGCAGAAATTCCTGCCGAACGTGCCGTCGCCGCTCTTGTACCGGGGAGTGTTGTACCTGGTGAAAGACGGCGGGATTCTGTCGGCGATCGACCCGAAGACGGGCGTGGTTTTGAAGCAGGGCCGGCTTGCCGGTGCGCTCGACACCTACTATGCCTCGCCGGTGGGGGCGGCGGGGAAGGTGATTCTGGTGAGCCAGGGCGGGGTGGCGACCGTGATCAAAGCGGGCGCGGATTGGGAGATCGAGGCGACCAACGACATGGACGAGCCGGTATTCGCCACGCCAGCGGTCATCGATGGGCGGATGTATCTGCGAACGCGGGGTGCGTTGTACTGCTTCGGCCGTTAACGGCATTTCATCAGCTGTTCAATGCCTTGATCTTCCAGGGCGACTCTGATATACCTTCGATCGCTGTAGTTGTAACTTTAGAGGGTCTATCAAAGGAGCTCGCCATCCATGAAGATACTAGCTGCTGGTTGCACTACTCTTCTCCTTTTCTCGCACATCGCGTTTGCGCAGGGTGAACGAGGCACGATCACCGGCACGGTCACCGACTCGACCGGCGGCATCGTCGCCGGGGCGAGTGTGGTCCTGCGCAATACGGCAACCAACATCCGCACCAACGCGGAGGCGAACTCGGCGGGAATTTACGTGTTTCCGGCGCTGAATCCGGGGATGTACGAGATCACGGTGGAGAAGCAAGGGTTCAAGCAGCGAAGGATTTCGAACATTCCGCTGGCGACGGGTACGACGGTGACGATTGACGCGCAGCTTGATGTCGGCGCGGTTACAGAATCGGTTCAGGTAGAAGCCTCGGCGGTTCAGCTTGAAGTGCAGACGTCCGGCCTGAGCAAGGTCGTCGAGGCGCGCAAGGTGGTCGAGTTGCCGATGCTCGGCCGCAATCCTCTCAATCTCGCCTCGATTTCTCCCGGCGTGATTCCCACCTCGGCGCAAGGCGGCAACGGAGCGGGCGCGATCGGTTCGGCCACGAACTCGCGGATTTCGGGCGGACTCGCCATGCAGAACGCCGTTCTCATGGATGGCGGCGAATCGCGCGGGTTCACCAGCGGCGGCCAAGCCTACTCAGTGCCGATTGAATCCGTGGAAGAGTTCAAGGTGGAAACGGCGACGTACTCGGCCGAGTACGGGCGTTCGGGCGGAGGCGTCGTGAACGTCGCCACCAAATCGGGCACCAACGAGTTTCATGGCGTCGGCTACTGGTTCCTGCGGAACGACCATCTCAACGCCAACAGTTGGAGCAATAACCGCAACCGTGTCGCGCGCGCTCTGTTCCAGAACAACACCTTTGGCGCGGCAATCGGCGGCCCTATC
>DASRHX010000589.1:0-10049 GCA_035650295.1 Bryobacteraceae bacterium
CACGCCGACCCTGTTCGGTGAATGCCAGGGGGACTAGCGGCCCCGCCACACTCACTGGTCACAAGGCTCGCCAGAAGCCAACTGGCTCGGCCTGGCTTGAGCGTCGCGCGCGGGGGCTTGTTCGGGTCATACCAACCCCTCTACGAGATCTCCGGCCTGGTAATGGGCCGCGAATACCTCTCCCTTTGGCCCGACAGGTGCCGGCCGCGGCCAACGTGGACCGGGTGCTTCTGTTAACATAATGCCCAATTAACGTTCAGGAGTTGTGTATGACTGAACCACGTTTCGTTCGTGTTCTCGCTTTGCTCGCCTGCTCAGGCATCTTGCTGGCGCAATCCAACATCGCCACCATCACCGGAATCGTCACCGACCAGTCCGGCGCCCCTGTTCCCAATTGCAGCGTCGTCATCACAAACGCGGACACCGGGGTCGTCACCCGTACACAGTCCAATGCCGCTGGTGTGTATATCGCACCATCGCTCATTCCCGGCCCCTACACCGTCGCGTTTCAGGCCGCCGGTTTCAATAAGCGCGAAGTGCAGAGCTTCGCGTTGCGCACTGGCCAGCAGATGCGGCTCGATGCGACGCTGGAAGTCGGCAATCTGATTCAAAATGTCGAAGTGGTAGCCCAGGCGGAACTCATGGAGCGCGAGAGCGCGGAGATGAGTCAGAC
The DNA here is from genome assembly GCA_035650295.1 of Bryobacteraceae bacterium. GTDB lineage: Bacteria > Acidobacteriota > Terriglobia > Bryobacterales > Bryobacteraceae > JAFLBB01. Next base: position 674 of record DASRHX010000589.1, read on the forward strand.
GCTGACCTCGACCGAGATCCGGAACCTGCCCGTCAACAACCGCAGTCCGTACGCGCTGATGCAGTTCGTCTCCGGTATTTCGGCTATCGGCGACGATCCCAGCGCGCTGTCATACGCCGACCGCGTCAGTATCAACGGCAGCCGCAGCCGTGGCAACTCTTTTGTCATCGACGGCGCATCCTCGCTCCACATCGGCGGCATCGGCGAGCGCATCGGTTCCATCGAAGCCTTTTCGGAAGCCAAAGTCCTTACCAACACATACTCCGCCGAGTACGGCCGCACCGCAGGCGGTGTGATGGTATTCAGCGTCAAGAACGGAACCAACGAGCATCACGGCAGCGCCTACGAATACCTCCGCAACGACGCTTTCAATGCCGGCAACTGGCAGGACAACGCCGCGGGCCGGTCCGTGGCGACGCGCCGCATCCACCAGTTCGGTGGGACGCTCGGCGGTCCGGTACCGGGCTTCGGCAACAAACTCTTCTACTTCGGCAGCTATGAAGGCGAGCGCGACCACGCACCGACGGCACGCCTCCGGACGCTGCCCACCGCCGCCCTCAAAAACGGCGATTTCTCCGCGTTTCGAACAGTAATCAGCGATCCACTAACGCGCCAGCCTTTCGCGAACAACATCATCCCGCGCAACCGTATCGATCCTGCCGCGCAGAAAGTCGCCGCCATGATGCCCGATCCCAATGCCACGGGCACATTGAACACTCAGTACGGAATCTTCACCAGCAACTGGTATCACCCCGGAAAGGTCGACTGGGCCCGCAATTTTGGAATCGGCCGGGCCGACTATAACCTGACCGACAACGACCGCTTCTTCGTCACCTTTGCCCACATCAACGAAAGACGCGATGAAGGCCAGGACCTGCCAAACGCGCTGAACAACATTCGCGGAGCGACCCCACGCGATATGCGCCGGCTGACCATCAATTACACGCGCATCCTGACTCCGGGCATATCTAACGAGCTGATGGCTCATGCCATGCGCGACAACCGCACGCAGCATCCGTGGTTCGGCGATTTCGACGCCCAGCGCGAGCTCGGGATCCAGCGCACGCCGGCCATCGGCATGCCGACTCTGCAAACCACGGGCGGCTTTGGCAATTTCGGCTGGAGCCGTTTCGAGGAGTGGATCAGCCAGCCCGCTGGAATCAACGAAACCATGACCTGGCAGAAAGGGCGCCACACGATGCGCTTCGGCGGCCAGTTGTTCCAGACGCAGTTCTGGTACATCAGCGCCGGCCAGGTCGCAGGTGTCTACAACTTCACGGGTGAAACCACGGGACTCGGCGCCGCGGGGCGCAACAACCCGCTCAACGCATGGGGCGATCTGATGCTCGGCGCGGTGAAGACGTCTGAAATCCCTGTCAGCCAAATCCCGGTCAATCGGGTGGCCTACAACCTGGGCCTCTTCTTTAATGACACGTGGAAGGTGTCCCAGAAGGTTAATTTGAACCTGGGCCTGCGCTACGAAGGCGAAAACCGGCAGATCGTGAAGAACAATATCTACTCGCGCGTGGACATCAAGACCGGCGAATTGCTGGTAGCGGGCCGCAACGCGAGCCGCAATCTGAACATGGAGAATGACTGGTTCAATCTCTCGCCGCGGCTCGGTGTGGCCTGGTCGCTTAACGACAAGACCGTGATCCGCAGCGGCCTGGCGGTGTTCCGCTCCAACTTCTGGATCGACAACGGTGAAATGGTCTCTTATCCGGGCTGGACCGGATCAAAGGTTTTTGTTGGCCCTGGCGTCGGCCGCGCGCAGGACTTCCGGTTGTCGGACGGCATGCCGCTGGAAGGCCTGAAACGGCTCACGGACCCGTTCGAGGAGTTGGCCAACGCCAACGCGAACCGGACTCAGTTGCCGGTCGGCGCGGTGAGCTACGGCGCCACTTACGACCTGCCCTGGACGACGCAGTGGAACCTCGGCGTGCAGCGCTCTCTACCGTGGAACACAGTCCTTGAGGTTGCATACGTAGCCAGCCACAGCGGCAACCAGTCGCGAAGCGTAGCGGCAAACAATCCCGGCATCGAGGCATCCGAGGCCGTGAACATCCGCAACGTGCGGTTGCAGGACGTGCGCCCGTTCACCCAGTATCCGGCGTTCAACGCCGTGTTCTTCAATGCCACCGCGGACTATCATTCGATGCAAATGAACATAACTCGCCGCTTCTCGAGCGGCTTTAGCCTAGACGGCAGCTTCACCTGGTCGAAGAACACCGATACCGCATCGGGATTCGCGGATTCGAATCAGATTCCGTGGCAATTCCCCGAAATCGAACACGCGCTCAGCAGCATCGATCGCCCGCGTTCTCTGACGATAGGTTGGGTGTGGGATCTCCCGGTTGGCAGAGGCCGCCGATTCGTCAGTTCGAATCGCGTCGCCGGGGCGATTCTGGGAGGCTTCAAGATTAATGGAGCCCTGAGTGCATCGGACGGACTTCCTTTCACCATTACGCAGAGGCTCACGAATCTCGTTCTGGCCGCCCAACGCGCGAACGTGATCGACACGAGCAATCTCAGCGGAAAAGTCGATGAGCCGAGTTTCTCCGGCGCGGCGCGCACGTGGCTGATTCCGGCCAACGACCCGAGATTCCCGTTCACGCCATCAGGCAACCTGGGTTTCGGCAACCTGGGCCGCAACACCGGCCGTGAGCCAGGGTTCGTCAACCTGAATCTTGGAGTATTCCGTAACGTTGCCATCACGGAGCGTTTCGGGCTGGAGTTTCGTGCCGAGGCGTACAACGCTCTGAACCACGTCAACTACCGCGAGCCGAGCTCGACGAACATCAATGATGCGACGTACGGCCTGATCACCGCAGCCGCGCCAGCGCGCCAGATCCAACTGGGACTTCGACTCAGCTTCTAGAATCGCGCGGCCAGCGCCGCAACCACGAACTGAACATAGCCACACATACTTGGCGCACTGCCCATCGCGCTTCGCGGGTGGATTGGTGCTTGCATATCGGGGGGAGCCGGAGTTATGATCTCGGTAACCGAGAACAAGCATGAGCAAACCATCCGATCTCATTCAAGGCACCTTGGGCTTGTTGATTCTAAAGATCCTCGCCCTCGAACCGATGCACGGATGGGCGATCAGCCAGCGACTCATTCAGGTCTCCTCCGAGGTTCTGCAGGTGAGCGACGGGTCGCTGTATCCGGCGCTACACAAGCTGGAGCAGGAGGGGTGGATCACGGCGGAGTGGAAGACGAGCGAGTTGGGACGCAGGGCGAAGTTCTACTCGCTGACTTCCGCAGGGCGCCGCCATCTGGAGAGAGAGGTGGCCGATTGGGAGCGGCTTTCCACGGCGATCTCTCAGGTCGTCCGGTTGAAAGAAGCATAAGGCACCATGTCGCGACGGTGGATTCATATACTTCCGCTGCGGTTGCGGTCGATGTTTCGCCGCTCGCAGGTGGAGCGAGAGCTGGATGAAGAGCTGCGCTTTCACCTGGAGGCGCGGATTCAGCATGAAATTGCCGCCAAGCGGACACCGGAGGAGGCGCGCCATGTGGCGATGCGCGCGATGGAGGGATTGGAGCAGCGCAAAGAGGAGTGCCGCGACACAAGGCACATGAGTGTAATTGAAGGCTTAGTGCGAGACGCGCGCTATGCCTTCCGGACGTTAGCCCGCAGCCCTGGATTTACGCTGACCGCACTACTGGCTTTGGCGCTAGGGATCGGCGCCAACACGGCGGTGTTCAGCGTGGTGAACACCGTGCTGCTGCGACCGCTGCCGTATGTGGAGCCTGACCGGCTGGTGATGCTATTCAACTCGCGTCCTCTGATTGGCACCGCGCGTGGGAGTGCGAGCCTGGCCGACTATCTGGACTGGCGGAAAGGGAACCAGTCTTTTGAAAGCCTCGACATTTTCGAGATCAACGCCTTCACCAACGGACGCTTCACCTGGACGAGCGATGGCGGCGAGCCGACGCAGGTTGTCGGGTTCAGGGTGAGCGCGACGTTTTTCGAGACCTTCGGCGTGCGTCCACTCATTGGAAACGGGTTTGCCGCGGGCGACGACGAACCGGGAAAGCCGGATACCGTCGTCGTGAGCGAAGGCCTGTGGCGCCGGCGGTACGGAGCGAGCCGCGAGGTGATAGGGAAGCAGGTCCTGGTCAACGGGAGCCCGCATACGATCACGGGCGTGATGCCAGGAAGTTTCGAGTTTTGGCAGCGTGACGTGGACGCTTGGGCCATCTACAAGATGACGCCGCCGACCCGGCGCGGGCCATTCTTTTTGCGCGGCGTGGCGCGGTTGAAACGTGGCGTGACGATCGAGCAGGCATACGCGAATATGACCGTGATCGCACGGAACGTGGAGCGTGCGAACGCGCCGGCCTTCGCGGGCCTGCGCTATAGCGTCTTGCCTATTCGCGACGTCGTGGTGGGAGACGCGCGCCCGCTGCTGTGGGTGTTGTCGGGCTCGGTGCTGCTTGTATTTCTGATCGCCGTATTCAACGTTGCGAACTTGACGCTGGCGCGGGCGACGACGCGGCAGCGCGAGATTGCCGTTCGACTGAGTATCGGGGCGGGCCGCGGCCAGTTGGTGCGCCAGTTTTTGACGGAGAGTCTGGTGCTTTCTCTCGCCGGCGGATTGATCGGCGTTGCTTTGGCCCAGATGGGCGTGACGCTGCTCCATTCGCTGAATCCGCGTGAGCTGCCGCGCCTCAGCGAGATTGCAGTTGACGAGCGAGTTCTCGGGTTCACGTTGCTCGCGTCGTTGACGAGCGCGATTCTGTTTGGGTTGGCGCCAGCTCTCATTGCTTCCGGCACGGGGCTCAGCGAAAGGCTGAAAGACGGCGGACGGGGAGGAGAGTCGCGAGGGCGCGGACGCGCGCGCGGCGCGCTCGTGGTTGCGCAGGTGGCACTTTGCGTGCTCCTTCTCATCGGCGCCGGGCTGCTCATCCGCAGTTTCGACCGGCTCGGCAAAGTGCGCGCCGGATTCGACGCGCCGCCGGAGCGCGTGGTGACGATGTTTGTCTCGCCCACGGGCCCGCGCATTACAGGCAAACCCGAGGCCCTGGCAGCATTCTGGCGCCAGGTAATCGAGCGCATACGGGAGCTTCCGGGCGTGGAAGCCGCCGGCGTTTCGAACGCCTTACCACCGGATCGGCCCGGCTATCACGACACGTACGAGATCGAGGGCAAACCGCTGGCGCCGGGGTCGCAACATCCGATCGTGCCGATGCCATTCGTCAGCCCCGACTATTTCCGGGCGCTGGGTATTCCGCTTCTTCGTGGACGGACGTTCGACTCCTCGGACTACGCGGGCCCTGGAGCGGCCGTGATTAGCGAGACGATGGCCCGGCTTCATTTTCCAGGAGAAGATCCGATCGGCAAGCGGATCCGGTACGGGAATTGGCTCGAGATTGTGGGTGTTGTAGGCGACGTTAAGTATGGTGGTCTTGCCGGCGAGAGCAAGCCTGTCTTCTATCAACTCATAACCAGGGGACGTCTCTGGGACGTGTGGTTAACCGTGCGGACAAAAGGAGACACCGGAGCGGTGGCTTCGGCGATCCGCGAGGAGATCCGGCGAATCGATCCTGTTGTTCCCGTGGACCGCATCAGTACGCTGGCGCAATCGACAGCCGAATCGGTGGCGCTGCCACGCTTCCGCTCGCTGTTAATGACAGTTTTCGCGGCTTCGGCGCTGTTGCTCGCCGCGATTGGGATCTACGGCGTGGTCGCGTACTCGGTGGCGCAACGCACGCAGGAGATCGGTATTCGCATGGCGCTCGGCGCGACTCAAAGGAGCGTACTGCGAGACGTGATTGGGCGGGGCTCACGCTTAGCGGTTGTTGGGATCGCGGTGGGCCTGGCCGGAGCGTTTGGGTTGACGCGAGTGCTGCAGAGGATGCTGTTCGGCGTGACGCCGTCGGATTTATTCACGTTTATCGCAACGGCACTGGTTCTGGGCGCGGTTGCCGTGGCCGCGAGTCTCATTCCAGCCTGGCGCGCCGCGCGGATCGATCCGGTTACGGCGCTGCGGCAGGAGTAAGTCTAGAATAGCGGTCATGCGCAAATTGGCAGGGTTGCTCCCGGCGTTATTGCTGGCGGGCCAGGTGGGTCCGGACAGGGGTTCGCTGCTGGTGGTGGGCGGGGGCGAATTGGGACCGGAGATCAAGCAGTCGTTCCTCGCTCTGGCGGGCGGAGCGGATGCATACCTTGTGGTGATTCCCACGGCGGGCGAGGAGCAGAACTATGGCGACGACCACCGCGACGCAAAGATGTGGCGCACGGCGGGCTTTCGAGATGTGAAGGTACTTCACACGCGCGATCGCGCGGTGGCCGACACGGAGGGCTTTGCAACGCCGCTGGGGAGAGCGCGCGCGGTGTGGTTTTCTGGCGGCCGGCAATGGCGGCTGGTGGACAGCTACATGGGCACGAGGACGCAGAGGGAGATCGAGGCGGTTCTCGAGCGGGGCGGCGTGATTGGAGGAAGCTCGGCGGGAGCGACGATTCAGGGTTCGTACCTGGTGCGCGGAGCGCGGGAAGGGAACACGATCATGATGGCGCCGGGTTATGAGAAAGGATTCGGGTACTTGAAGAACGTGGCAATCGATCAGCATCTGCTGAAGCGGAAGCGCGAAAGAGATTTGGTGCCGGTGGTGCTGAAGCATCCGGAGTTGCTGGGGATTGGGATTGACGAGGGCACGGCGGTAGTGGTGAAGGGCGACCGGTTCGACGTGATCGGCGTCAGCAAGGTGGCGGTTTACGAGCACGCGGCGGCGGCGAAGGCGGGCGGATTCTACTTCTTAAATCCAGGCGAGGGCTTCGATTTGAGGCAGCGACGGAGGGTTGCGGTACTGAAGTAGACTATAATGCGAGTGTAAGGAGGCCGCATGAGATCCATTGGCGTTCCTGAGCTAATCATCATTCTGGGCATTGCCGTACTGCTGTTCGGCGGACGAAAGATTCCGGAAGTGGCCAAAGGCTTGGGAGAGGGCATTCGCAACTTCAAAAATGCATTGAAGAGCGAGGACAAAACGGAAGAGAAGAAGCAGGCGTAAGCGGCCTTGCATGCCGGCCCCGTCGCAATTTGAGGGGCACTGGCGATAACCAATTTCCAAACGAAAAACCCCCGCGGCAGCCACCACGGGGGTTTTTGATTGTCTGGCAACGGAACGACTGTACTACTTCTTCTTCGGAGGAACGATGGCGTCTTTGCACGCCTTGGCAATGCGGAATTTCACCACCTTCTTGGCGGGAATCTTGATCGCTTCGCCGGTGGCGGGGTTGCGGCCCATGCGCGCCTTGGTGTCGCGCAACACGAGCTTGCCCAAGCCGGGCAGGGTGAACATCTTGTTCTTCTTGGTTTCGGCGATGGCCACCGCGGCCAACGTTTCGAGGCCCAGCTTGGCCACCTTGCTGGACACGCCGACTGTCTCGGCCATCTTCTTGATCAACTGCGCTTGCGTCATTTTCTTGCTATCGGCCATGGATGCTCCTTCTATCCCAATAAACTTAACCGTACGGCAGGTTCCCGCGTCCGCCAGCCGTTGAGCCGGCGTGGCCTTCCAGCGCGAAACATATTCGTCCGGAATTGTTTTGCGATCTCAGGATAACGGAACAGTTTCCGGCTGTAAAGAGAGATGTGAACCCAAAAGCCTGTTTTTTCGGGCTTTTTTTGGTTGGTGGGGCGTAGGAAAGGCTAAAATCAGGGCTTTTGGGGGGCGGAGCCGGAAGAAAGCGCCTGGTAGAGGTCGCGCTTGCCCATTCCGTGGCGGCGGGCGACAGTCTTGATAGCGTCCATGCGGGCGGCGCCGCGGCCCACTTCAGCCTCGACTTCAGCGGCCAAATCCGCGACGGGCGAAGGTTCGGCGGCAGGGCTGCCGCGATCGATCACGAGTGTAAACTCGCCCTTGTTTGAATCGCGGGCGGCGAGAGCAGCATGCACTTCGGAGACGGTACCGCGGAGAAACTCCTCGTGGAGTTTGGTGAGTTCACGGCCCGCGGCGATGCGGCGGTCGCCAAGGACCGCGCGGATATCGTCGAGGGAATCGAGGACGCGGTGCGGGGCTTCAAAGAAGATGAGGGTTGCCGGCAGGCCGCGGACCGCTTCAAGGGAAGTGCGGCGGGCGCCGGACTTGGGAGGGAGGAAACCGCCAAAGTAGAAAGCATCGGTGGGGAGGCCGGAACCGGCGAGGGCGGCCAGGAGGGCAGAAGGTCCGGGGATGGGGATGATGGGTATGCCGCGTTCGGCGGCGAGGCGGACGAGGCGGAAACCGGGATCGGAGACAAGGGGAGTGCCACCATCCGACACCAGGGCCACGCGTACACCAGCTTCCAATTCAGCCACGATCGCTTCGGCTTTGGCGGCTTCGTTATGCTCGTGAAAGCTGCGAGTGGGTTTGTGTATCCCATAGAATTCCAGGAGCTTAGCGGTTTGGCGAGTGTCTTCGCAAGCGATCCAATCGACCGATTCGAGAGTTTCGGCGGCGCGGCGGGAGAGGTCGCGGAGATTTCCTATCGGAGTGGAAACCAGATACAGGGCCCCCGGCATTACTGGATCAGTATTGCATCCCTAAGGTGTTTCAGCGAACCCACCGATAGAGTGTAAGGCGCAAATGCGCCGAGAGCTGAGCGGTTTGGGGCAGGAAAAGCCTCAGGACACGGAGCCGTTGGTGGCTCAGTGAACCGTTTAATGGCATGATATGAGTGAAGTTATTGCTCCTGAACAGACGCCACGAGACATAATGGATCCCCTGCCTGGGAACGCCAACATCGGAATCGATCGGAGTGAGACCTACTTATGGACGATACCTGAAAAGGGCGTCTCGGTAAGGTTGGATCTTGATGTAGTGGACCGGCTGCTGGCTGAAGTACTGCGCGGATTTGGTGTTATCCCAAAGCGCGGAATTGAAATTGGCGGAGTGCTGCTGGGCGAATATGTAGCGCCGGGCGTGGTGCACGTGACCGACTATGAAACGGTGGCCTGCCAGCATACCCGCAGCTCGTCGTTTCTGCTGAGCCCCGAAGAGACGCAGCGGTTGAGAGAGGTTTGCGACCGCTGGTTGTCCAATCCGAGCGGACATTCAACGGTAGTAGGCCTGTTCCGAAGCCATACGCGCGAAGGATTTCACTTGACGGCCGAGGATGCAGACCTGCTGGACCGCATGGTTCCCGATCCTTCGGCGGTAATGCTACTCGTTAAGCCCTATGCCACGCGGGTGAGCGTAGGCGGCTTCTTTTTCCGGGAGGATGGCGGGGTCCGGAAGATGGACGCTCCGTATCTGGAATTTCCATTCCGGCGGCGCGAGTTGGCGGAAGAGGATCCGGAACCACAACCGGCTTCAGTTCCGGAAGCCGAGGCCGCGGCGGCGCCAGAACTATCATTTGGGGGCTATAACCCAGGGGGCAAAGAGA
>DASRHX010000590.1:0-2698 GCA_035650295.1 Bryobacteraceae bacterium
TCTTCGTGCGCAGTTCTGCTTGGCCCCTCATGCCACTTTACTTCGTTGAAGGCGAAACAATTGGTGTGGGCGCGACGTTTGCCTGAGAACACAAAGCGGAGGAACGCGCCATGCCCAAAAAAGTCAAGAAACTCGATGAACTCTTTCACGACGGGCTAAGAGACATCTACTTTGCGGAAAAGAAAATCCTCGTAGCTCTCCCCAAGATGGCCAAAGCGGCCGACTCGGAAGAATTGGCAAACGCCTTTAGGGAACACGAGAAGCAGACAAAGGAACAGGTCAATCGGCTGGAGAAGGTATTCCAGCTGATCGACGAGACCCCGCGCGCCAAGAATTGTCCGGCGATCACCGGCATCATCGATGAAGGCGAGGAGATCATCGAGGAATTCGAAGATTCGCCTGCATTGGATGCCGGCCTTATCGGCGCCGCACAAGCCGTCGAACACTACGAAATCGCGCGTTACGGCACCCTAAAGGCCTGGGCGGAGGAACTTGGTCTCGAGGAAGCCGTGTCTCTCCTGGACGCGACACTTACCGAGGAAGAAGAGACCGATGAAAAGCTGTCGGAGCTCGCAGAGAGTGCCATTAATCAAAGGGCTGAAGCCGCCGAGTAATGAAAGATCGGAACGCGGCGCCGCAATCGTCGCGAAAAACTTTTGATTTCGGCGGAAGCTTTCTTATCGAGGCATGGGAGTCCCGCGTCAGATGAGCACGGAGCTTCTGTCTCTTCTGCTGCTCGCCGCCCTTGTGCTCGCGAACGTCGCGCTCGAGTTCGTCGCGCGCTGGCGCAATCCGCCGATCGGCGAGTTCCTCGCAATCGATGGCGTGCGATTGCATTTTATAATGAGAGGCGATCCCGATGCGCCGCCGCTGGTCATGTTCCACGGCAATGGAGCACTGCTGCAGGATCTCACGATCAGCGGGCTGGTGGACGCCGCGTCGAAAAAGTTTCGCGTCATATGCTTCGATCGTCCGGGTTTCGGCCACAGCAGCCGGCCGCGCACCTTCATCTGGAGTCCCGAGCGCCAGGCCGAGCTCTTTGCCGCTGCGCTGACGCGGCTCGGCGTCGAGCGCATGTTGGTGCTCGGCCACTCATGGGGCACGCTGGTTGCGCTGGCGATGGCGGCCTCGCGCGATGGCAAGCGCGTGAAAGGACTCGTCCTCATTTCCGGCTATTACTTCCCGACCTGGCGCTTCGATGTGTGGTTCGCGGGCATCGCCGCCATCCCCGTGATCGGCGATGCGCTGCGCTACACCATTTCGCCCATTTCAAGTTGGCTCGGCCTTCCGCTGTTCGCGAAGAAAACCTTCGCGCCCAGGCCGGTGCCCGAGAGTGTCAAAAGAGAATATCCGCGGCTGATGCTGATCCGCCCCAGCCAGCTGCGCGCCGTGGCCGAAGACTCGGCGTTCCTGCTGCCGTCCGCGGCGATGCTCACGATGTCATACCGCCGCCTCAAGTGCCCCACTGCGATCATCGCCGGGCGCGATGATGAGGTTATCGACAGCGAGCAAGCGGTGCGGCTGCAGAAGGCGATGCCGCACGCCGCCGTGACGCTCGTGCCGGAGGCCGGGCACATGGTGCATTATTTTGTGACGGACCAAATTGTGAGGATTGCGGACGTGGCACAACTGGAGGTCGCTGCATAGTCACAGGGCCGTTGAGTATTACGCCGCAACACAGAGGCGGCCGCTGTTCGATCACCGAAATCGACACACCAACGCGGATACCGATAAACATCTGCCTCCGCTTTTGGTTCGTAATCCTTGTCGAGATTTCGCCCTCCAGCACCGGCTCGGCTTCCCCTTGAGCGCGAGCACCCGCAATAAAACTTCCGATGTGGTCTCCCTCGCAGAAGAAACGGTCCGGGAACACCGCAAGCATCCTCCCCTTCGCCAATTCCCAACGGCTCCCATGTGCCGTTAGCGATCGCGTACGCCTCGCAACGCGACGACAAGTGCGGGATTGTGGATATCGAATTGCTTCACCAAAGTTCGAAAGGTGATGGAATAACGCAACCGGTCTAGCGGCGGAATGCTGTGTTCCCAGGCTGTACGCGATGGCCCGCTGAGAAGGTATGCAGAGCGCCGTTTGGCCTGAAGGGAGATAAGGTCCCAACTGCTGCCTTTCTTGAGTCGAAGCCTGAAGATGCATGGTGCCAACAATGAGATGCCAACGACGTCGCTGAACATCTTCTTGTCCCGGTGCCAGCCGATTCCCGCTCCCGGCGCGTATTCTGTCACAAGGGCCTGTCGCAAATCTTCAGGCCGGCGGTTTACCAGTAACGCGGAGGCGTTCCTCATATCGTCCAGTTCTTTGGGAATTGGGATGCTTCGATGAGCGATTGTTGGCTGTAGTCGTAGCGCCAGCCGAACGAGATGACCCGGCGGTTCCCTTTGAAGCCGCCGAACGGCTTTAAGGGTAACCGTTCAATGTAGCGCACAAGCGATTGCTCTTGCGCTTCCGAGAGTACGCCTTCCCAATAGCGCATGCCGGGCGGCAACGACCGCACTTGGCGGCTGATAGACCCCGACGCCCCGCTGCTATCCCTGGAAGCGTGTCACGGGTTCTGGGGCGGCTACCGCTATCCCAAGGCGCTGGCCTACGTGTTCGACGTTGGTCTAGCCGACCGTGATTGGCGCATTCGTGTTCGGCTGCGCGGCAATCAATGGCGGGCATGGGGATGTGTCATTGACTTCG
>DASRHX010000591.1:0-3887 GCA_035650295.1 Bryobacteraceae bacterium
AAGAATTGCGGGACCTTTGTGCGGCCCGTGATGATCACTCCGACCCAGAAAAAGGACTATCGCAATCCGCACATCGCGCAGGTTTGGTACAAGGCGGAAGAGGTCTTGCGATCGGCAACGTCGGTGGTGTTCGTCGGTTACAGCATGCCCGCCGACGATGTCGAGGTCGTGTACCTGATGAAGCGCGGGCTGGAGCACTTACCGGCGCACGAGATCACAGTGGTGGAGTACGACAGTCAGAACCGCCCTGTGACGCAGCATGAGGTCGGCCAGCGATACCAGAGCGTATTCGGTGCGGGCATTCAGTGGCACACGTGCGGATTCGCGGGCTGGATTACGGAAAAGCAAGGTGGGCTAGGCGCCTGCGGTGGAGCCTAGCCCGATTGTGTTTGCGAGCTAATCAACCTTCGGGGTCAATTTCGATTTCACCGCCGCCGTTTGCCTCAATCAGTAATCCGTCGATGAAGACGCGGCAATCATACTTATAAACGTTGGCGTTCGCGTCAGCCGCATTGACCTCGCGCACGACTCGATTGTTGCTTCCACCGTTGACGGTCCTGAACATGGGAGGTTCCCCAAAGGGTGAGATGTCGGGAAACGTAACGGTGAGGTTAGCGGCGCCAGCGTCGCCGGGGACGAAGACGACCGCCCGTCCGGGAGCCACTTTCGTCCGGATGCCACCAATCGGGGCAAGGACGGCAGTGTTGTTGGGACCGGGCATATAGTGCAGGACAATCACCTTTGGAGGGGTGGGATTGGCGATGGGTTGAAGTGGACTAACGATCGAAGCCATGGGAGATTTCCTTTATTCGTTCAGGGAGTCTGGGTTGAGGGCAGCATGGCGAGGAAGCGCGGATCCTTCTGGAGTGAGACCAAGTCAGGCTGCCGGTTGAGTTCGCGCAATACGTCCGGGGGCGCGGTTTGGAGCACGCCGAGGGCGCGGTCACGCTGTTGCATGGCCTCAAAGCATAACACGGCGCGGCGGATGACAGTGCGATCTTTTTCTCCGAAATGAAGTGCTTGAACGATCTCGCGTTCGGCGGTTTTGTCGTCTCCGAGGCGGAGTGCAAAATAGGCGACAAAGGCCCGGATGGGGGCGTCGCCGGGATCGGCGAGCATACGTTCCTCCGCTAGTTTACGGCCACGCTGATAGGCTTCCGCGGCTTTCGCTGCATTACCGAGGCGGCGGTAGGAGTCGCCGAGATTGAGAGCCAGGATGTGGGATTCGGGGCCAAGCGTACGGGCGCGTTCCAGTAGAGGAACGGCGTCCGCATCGCGTTTGCGGTATTGATAGAGCGCTGCGAGGTTATTGAGCGCCAATCGATAGCGCCCGTCGAGTTCAATGGCTCGTTTCAGTTCTCGTTCCGCATCGTCCCATCGGCCCATGTCGACATAGAGGCCGCCTAGATTGGAATGTTGCGCGATCGATTGAGGCGCGAGTTTCAATGCCTGCTTCCAATACTTCTCCGCTTCCTGGTAGTTGCCCATACGGCGCTGGAAGTCGGCGTAATCTCTCAAAGGCGCGTAGTAGTCGGGCTGGAGCTGGATTGCCTTTAGGTAAGCGTCGGCAGCCTCCGTTCGACGGCCTTCGACTCCGTCGTACGAGAGAGCCAAGCCACGCCAAGCTTCAGAACTATTTGGGTCGAGCTGAATAGCTCGCTGGTATTCGAGCGTCGCACGTGACTGTGAGCCGGGGACCCGATTCAGTCTGCCTGCTGCGAGGTGGACCTCAAAGGAGTCGGGATTGAGGGAAGTGGCCCGCGCGAGTTCTTTGCGGCCGCGATCTAGGAACTTCATGTCCTGAGTGCGCTGCCACCCGAGATAGCACGCTTCGACGAGACCTGCGGCGGGAAGCGGGGAACGAGGGTCTTGGGCAATCGCTTTCTCGAACGCCGCAATCGCCTTCTGATAAGACGAAGGGACTCCACGAAGCTGCGCCATGCCCTCGGCGTAATTGGCGTGGGCGGCGGGGGAGATATCTTCGCGCGCGGCCTGACGCGGAAGGTTGAAAGCGGCAGCGGCAAGGGCGGCAAGTCGGCCCGCGAGGTCGTTGCCGGAGTCAAGCTCGGCCGTGGTCTCACGTAGGACCACCTGAGTCGAAGCGTCGACAATGGCTCCGCGCAACAACAGCCGATTGCCGCTGGGCGTGACGCTGGCGCGGAGAATATGAGATGCACCGATCCTTTGTTTGGCCTCCGAGGGATCGCGTGCCGAAAGCTCCAGCGTCTCCTCAATCGGAATTACCACCAGTTGCGGCGGGCGCGGATTGAGTCTTGAAAGACGATTGGAAAGATCGTAGGAAGCGCCACGAACAATGGCAGCAGTCGCTTCGCTGGCGCCGGGCGCGTTGATCGGGAAGATCGCTAGGCGCGCGGGCGGTGTGACGGGAGCGAACACGCTCCACAGCGCGACGGCCAAAACGAGAGCAGCGGCGGATGCGATGAGGAGGAGGCGGCGGCGGGCAGCACGTCCGGTCAGTGCTTCGGCTACGTCTGCAGCCGATTGGAATCGCTTGGTGGGGTCTTCGGCAAGGCAGCGCGTAATGACTGTTCGCCATCTGGCGGGGAGCTTTGGGTCCAGGATTCGCGGCTCGCGCGGTTTGCCCAAGGGGCGGCGGCCAGTGATGAGCTCGTGGAGGACGATGCCGAGCGCATAGATGTCGGTTGCGACCGATGCCGGCTTTCCCTGCCAACGCTCCGGCGCCAGATATTCGGGAGTACCAGCTACTCCGGTGAGGTAGGGATCGGAAGACTCGGAATGACCGGGTGGCTGCGCGGGCTGTTGTGCGAGCCCGAAATCCGTGACCACTGCACGCGATTGCCCGCTGGCTTCCTTAGCGAGCAAGACGTTGTTCGATTTGAGATCGCGGTGGAGCAGGTTACGCGCATGCGACGCGGCGATGCCGGCACAGATTTGTTCGGCGAGGCGGCGCGCCTCAGGCTCAGGAAACGCGCCACTTTCGCGAAGACGGCGCGACAATTCGCCGCCATCGATGAACTCCATCGAGAGAAAATCGACGGGCCCAGAGGGCGTATCGGCGGTGTGGATTTCAAAGACGCGGCAAACGTTGGGGTGAGTTACGGCGAGGGCGCTGCGGGCTTCAGGTGGCAGTTGACCAGCAAAGCCAAGCTTGGCGACCTTCAGCGCGCGCAACTGGTTCAGCTTTTCGTCCACGGCGAGATAGACGAGTCCCATGCCGCCTTCCGCGATCGCACGCTTGATACGGAAGCGTCCGGCAACCAGTGCGCCAGTCACAAATGGGCCTGCGAAACGTTCAGGCGCAGCAGCAGTGACGGTAGGCGGAAGTAACTCCCCAGTTTCCGTCGGTTGTTGCCCGTCGTCGTCGGATTCCTGAATAGGAGGCATCGGCTCCATCAAAGGAGAGTCTCAGAATTCCAAGCGTAAGGCAAATTGCATCTGGCGCGGCACTGACGCAGTGGTGCGCACCTTGCCGAAGTCGGGACTCTCGATATTGATGTCTGGTGTACCGAGCGAAGGAGTGTTCGTAAGATTGAACGTTTCCCACCGTACTTGAAGGCGGCGCGATTCGCCGATGGGAAAGGACTTCTTCAAACCGAAGTCGAGATTGAAGAGGCCGTCTTCGTTAAGAATGGCGCGGCCGGCGTTGCCGAGATACCAGATGCCCTGCGGAGTTTGGGGAAGAGCAAACGCCTTTGTGTCGAACCAGCGGTCTGCGGTGCGGTCGTCCAGGCGAGGGTCGCGAATACGGTCGGGCCACCAGTTGCCGATGCCGGAGGCGCCGAGACGGTTGAGCGGGTTAGGTACCGTGACCGTGAAGTAGTTGCCGGTCTGCATCGACAGGAGATTGGACAGCTCCCAACCGCCGAACACGCCATTGAGTATGCCCCCGCGGTTCATCCATCGTC
>DASRHX010000592.1:0-3077 GCA_035650295.1 Bryobacteraceae bacterium
GGTCCATGCTGCGCTTCTCCTTCTGATGCTTGAGGCCATGACCACGGACCTCGTTTCACCATCAGCCTGAAGCGCAGCACCCCAAATCTTCAGCTATCCACAAGCTGCCGGCCGATTACCCCATCTTTGCCCCCGATAGCCGACCGGATAGCGGACCTGGCGGAAGGACCGAGTCGTGCCATGAGCCGACATCGGCCCGCTTACTCGGTCACTTCGTCGGCGCGCGCGTGTAGCATCGGGCGGAACGTCGAGGCCAAGCGCCTTGGCAGCCTTGAGATTGATCGCCAACTCGAACTTGGTGGGCTGCATGACCGGCGGATCCGGCGGGCCTTCGCGCCCTCGAGGATGCGGCCGGTGTGATCGTCAGCCAGCAACACGCTCCGACAGGTCACTAGGTTCCCTCAGCGGTACCCAAGCTAGGATTGTTGTACCGTGGCCGGAGCTACTTTCGATGTCGATTTTGCCGCCAAGCAAGGCAACGCGCTGTCGCATGCCGGAGAGACCGAGGCTCATCCCCGCGCGACGCTGCCCGGCATCGAAACCGGCGCCGTCGTCCTTCACGGCAAGTTCCAAGCCCCCGCCCAGGCGCCGCAGAGAAACCTCTATTTGGCGTGCTCCGGCGTGGCGTGCAACGTTGCGCAGTCCCTCCTGCGCGATGCGAAAGAGGCACAGCGCCACTTCCTGCGGAAGTGCATCGGGAATGTCCCGGGTGTTCACCTCCAGTCGAACTGGACACCGCGAGAAGCGCTCGCACTCGGTTTTCAACGCTTCGATCAGTCCGAGGTCTTCGCGGATGGAGAGATGGAGGCGATACGAAGGGCATGCACGTCCTCGCTCAGTCGAACCAACCCTTCTCGCATCGACCCCATGGCGGCGCCTCCGGTAGGGCCCGAATTGCGCTCCGCGTGACCGGCATCGATCGCCAGCGCGGCCAGGCGATGGGTCACCTTGTCGTGTAGATCACGCGCCAGGCGTGAGCGCTCGTCCTCCTGCGCAGTGTCGGAGCGGTGGCGTTTCCTCCGCTCGTAAAGCAGCCAAGTGATCAGTGCGGCCTGTATCAGAAGCGCGGCACCGATCGCCAGGATGTGCGTACGGTATTGCTCCCACACGGTCGGATCGCGAAAGTGAATTTCGCTTCCCGGCAGCAGGCGGCGCTCGCTGATGCCCCAGCGCTGCATTTGCCGCCAGTCGAACTTCGGCGTTGCAAATCCGATGGGTAGGACTTTGATGTCGCCCGCCTTCTCACCACCGAGGATACGAACGGCAACGGCGACCGTCATTCGCGAGGCCTCGACCACGGAGTTCATCGGACCGCCAACAACTTCACCGCCGAAGAAGGCATCGGTAAAAGAGAAAATGGGCGCATTGGCGACGGCATAAAGTGTTGGCAACGCCTTGTCACCCTCGTGCACGACACCGGCCGCATCGACATTCATCTGGTGCCAGTAGATCGCGGAATGCGGCGGCAGCGCAGCGGCGTGTTTCGAAATGTCTGCGAACGATCGATCGTTGTACCAGATGAACGCAAGCCGGTCTTCAAACGGCGCAAACTCTTTGCGTAAGACCTCCAACCAAAATCTTTCGTTGGGAGAATTGCCGGTCACCACGGCGACGGTTTTGGTGTCCGGCAACACGCGCAGGATATTCTTGATAACGGCCGGGAAGTTTTGCGCGATCGCGACAACAGTGTCATTCGGGGTAAGAATGGAATGCTGAACGCGACGCTGTTCCACCGCCGTAAACACCATGGGCGTGGTGGTAAAGAGCTGCTGCCGATGGCGCTGGACAAAGGCAACCGCGGGCGCGCCGAGGCTCACAATCAGATCGACCGGCCGTTTGGCATGGAGAGCATGGAGATATTCGACGAACGGAGCCTCCGGATTTTCATCGCTGGAACGGGCAGTCATGAGCGAATGCTCAGCGATCTCCAGCGGCCATGGTGATTGCCGATCCAGTTCCGCGCGGATGGTTCTGGCGTACTCGCTCCAGGGCTTAAAATCCCGGCCAAAGGAGTGAAGCATCAACACCCGTTTGGGCTCGGCTGTGGCCGCACCGAGCGTAGCCAAGAGGAAAATGGTCGTTCCAACCCAGGCCCAGACGGGCCGTGCCATTCTCGACCAGTATCGGGCAATACGCTTCGCATCGCACCGTTTCAGTTCATCGAGCTGCATTCTGTTCTCCGCCAGCCAGGGAGCCAGGGCGGTGCACGGATCTGGGCGGGGGGCGTCAGTAAAACTCGGCGTTGCTCATGTCCTCGAGGCTCGCGCGGCTGATACCAACTTCGAGAGCCTGATGTGGCCTGCCCCACGCCCGGTCGAGCACCGCAATGGCTGCACTCACCTGCGCGGCCGGCGGCCGTGTTGGATGGGGCTCACCACTCGCGTAGGGCGTCATGATCGAGCGAGTAGATCCCGGCACGCCCGCACGCCGGGCATCGAACCGCGAAAACGCGTTGGCCCCCCTCGAATACAGGGGCTATGACAGTTGTGGAGCCGCACTTAACGCACGGCGGCGGTGGTGGTTGTTGGAATGGCAACGGCATGAGGAACGGCTCCCTTCTGACAGGCGGGAGCACGACCGGTCTCTCAGCCACCGACGCCTGGCTCAGGGCCGCTGCCGGTGATGAGATGAGACTATCCTTTGTTGTGGGCGGAGTTGTGTCGTTGCCGGGGCCAGGCGCTTATGGCGATTGTCCCGCCCGAGCATTGTGACAAGCGATCAGGGTTTCACCTGAAATCTGGCGAGGGCTTTCCCTGAACCGACCGCTGGAGCCCGAACGCGATTTCAGTCTTAGGTAAGGGCTGACGCATGGATGCTCACGCTAGTGTGATGGCGCTCGCTGCTTCGTGCCTTGTCTGGTCACTAATTGCAGTCTCGCCCGTTCCTGAAAGGAGTTCAAATGTCGAACTACAGCCCAGAACTGATCCACACTATGCGCGCGGCGTTAGATGAAGTGATACCAAAATCCCCTTGGAACAGGCGACGCCGGGAGTTAAAGCGGCCTTGGCTCAATTCATTCTAAAGGCCGCCGCAAACGGACAGACCAGCTACGAAGGGTTCGTAGTCGTGGCCTCCGA
>DASRHX010000593.1:0-5096 GCA_035650295.1 Bryobacteraceae bacterium
GGGTACTGCGGATAGCGGACGAACGGGGCGATACGACGGCCTTGCGCCTGCGGCGCAAGATCCACGGGAATCGCGTTCAGGTTGTAGTTGCCGTAGTGGAGGTGGCTGCCTTTGCTGCCGGCATAGCCCGCTTCGAACATGAATCCGGCGACTTCGCGCTGCACGTTCAGGTTCCACTGCGAGAAGTTCGACATGGGGTTGTCCTCCGGGAACACGGTAACCGACAGGGCGTTACGTCCCAGCTTGTCCACCGGTTCGTATGGAACACGGTCTAGCGAAGTGCGCGGGGTAATCTGGTCGATGCTGTTGTAGCGGCCGGCGTCGGCATCGGCAAAGATCGGATCCGACAGCATGAAACCGAAAGCGCCGCTGGACATGGTGCCCACGGCGAACAAGCCGTAGCCGCCGCGGATCACCGTTTTCTGCGTGGCATTGTAGGCGAAGCCGAAGCGCGGGCCGAAGTTGTTCCAGTCGTTCTTCCATGGCGTGCGGCGGAATCCGTTCTGGCCGAACTGCTGATACTGGCCCTTGTCCAGATCGAAGGTGCCGGAGCGATCCTGTGCTTCTTTGTAGTAGAGAGGCGCATCCCAGCGCATGCCAAGATTGATGGTCAGCTTGCGGTTCACTCGAATGTCGTCCTGCAGGAACAAAGCGTAGACCGAATTGCGCGACTTGAAGTATCCGGGGAAGATTCGATAGCCGAGCGTGCGAGGCATACCGAGCAGGAAGCTTGCAAAGTCCCAACCGGTGTTGGCCACGCCGGGCTGATTAGTATAAATGGGCTGGAAGTTCCACACCGTCGTTCCTGGATTCGGCTGCAGGTTGTCCGTGCGGAGGAAGCGCATTTCGCCGCCGAACTTGATCGTATGCTTGCCTTTCACCCACGATGTCTGGTTCACGAGGGACTTGCTGTCCTGTAGCTCAAACAGCAGAGTGTCGCCCGAGGACCCGAGAGGTGCATAGTTGGTGAACTGGAAGTCGGGCGTGCCCAGCGGATCGTTGCCGTTCGGGAAACCGAAGATGCCAAGCGAATCGGTGGAAACTCGTCCGTACCCGGCGACAAGACGTTTGGGGAAGGTCTGGAACCAGCCGACGATGAAGTTCGTGGTCACGCTCGGCGGCAAGGTCTTTACATAGTTCACCACGGCTTGGCGGCTGTGGTTCTTGCTTTGGCCGAATCCGAGCTGCCCGGGGTTGCGGCCGCCGGCGTCCGGATTGGGAAATGCGCTCGCTGGGGTGCTTTCGGTCTTGCGTCCGGAGTAACGTGCAAAGAATTTGTCGTTGTCCGAGAGGTTGTGGTCGATTTTGATGTCGTATTCGTAGTCGTCGTTACGAACTGATCCGAAGTTGGTGTAGTTGGCGAAGTTCGCTGAGGTCTGCGGCAGCGGATACAGCGCCTGCACGTTCTTGGCCGCGGCGCTGATGCGGTTTGCCGGGATGATGTTGCCGGCGAAAGGCGTGCGCTGGTTGTTCGGCCCGGCCGTGGTTGCTGGATCGAAGATCGTAATCGGGTTGTTATTGACCACCAGGGAAGAGAAGTTGCCATCTCGGAATGGTGCCGACGGAACGGTCAGGTTGTTGAACGCCGACGTGCCGCGCTGTTTGGTGTACTGCAAGTCGAAGAAGAAGAATGTCTTGTTCTTGATTACCGGGCCGCCAATGGTGCCGCCGTACTGATTGCGTCGAATGATCGGGCGTGTGTGCGTGTAGAAGTTGCCTGCGTTTAGCTTGTCGTTGCGCAGGAAGTTGAACAGCGAGCCGTGAAACTCATTCGAGCCGGACTTGGTCGTCGACTGCATCACCGCGCCCGAGGTCTCGCCGAATTCGGCCGAGAACGAGTTGGTCACCACGCGGAACTCCTGGATCACGTCCGGATTCGGGTTCACCGGATTGCCCGACCATACCTGGTTGGACGAATGAGCGCCGTCGATGTAGTACGGGTCCTTGCGCACCAGCCCGCCTTGTGTCACTGCGTTGTTGTCGCGGTTT
This sequence comes from Bryobacteraceae bacterium, assembly GCA_035650295.1. GTDB lineage: Bacteria > Acidobacteriota > Terriglobia > Bryobacterales > Bryobacteraceae > JAFLBB01. The sequence goes on from DASRHX010000593.1 coordinate 1,990, forward strand.
AAAACAACGCCAGGAACCAGCAACCGGAAATCCTGCGGGTTGCGCCCGAGCGTGGGCAGGCTGACAACCTGGCGATTTTCAATGGTGCCACCGAGGGTGCCGGTTTCGGTTTCCAGCAGCGGCGTGGTCGCGGCGACATTCACAACCTCGGTCACCGCGCCAGTTTCCAATGGGACGTCCACGCGGAGCTGGCGGCCGGTTTCGAGGTTAACCTCACGGGAAAACTTCTTGAAGCCGGAAACTTCGGCCTCCACGCGGTAGCTGCCGGGCGATAGAAAGTTGAAAAGGTAGTTGCCTGAGGTGTCCGAAGAGCCGTCCACCTTCACACCCGTGCGGGTATTTGTGACAGAAACCTTTGCCGAGGCAACCACACCGCCCGAGGAATCTGTGATCGTTCCAAGGATGCTGCCGCTGTTGCCCTGACCAAACAGCAGCGAAGAAATTAGCAGCAACGGCGCCGCCAATGAGAGAACACGTCTCATGACTAACCTCCAAAGCTTGACTTGGCTTGCAGCCTAAACCCTCACCTACGTGATTGAAAGTGTACTTCAAACTGAAAGCGGTGTCACGTTACGGGTAAAGTGATCCGATTATTGACATCCGGCTACAATAGGGGTCGTGCACCGCTACATCCTTCATAACGGGCAGCTGATCGAGAACGATGCGCACACGGCAAGCGTCGGCCAGGTGGGACTATTAAACGGTTGGGGCGTGTTCTCCACGATTCGGGTTCTGGATGGCGTACTGTTCGCCTGGGAGATGCACTGGAAGCGAATGTGCCACGACGCGAGGCTCATGCGTGTTCCGATGCCGGTGTCGCCTGATGACCTGCGGGAGCCGCTGGAGCGGTTGATCGAGGCCAATCAGGCTGAGACCGCCACCCTACGCGTGGCGGTGGTGCGGAATAAGGGCGGCGTATTCCAGGCGCCGCACCTGGAGCGTGAATACGACGTGGTCGCCTACACGGTGAATCTGCAGGATTGGGGTAAAGCGGCGAAGCTGAGTGTGCAGATGCAGGGACGGCATGCGGCCAGTCCGATGGCGGGAGTGAAGATCACTTCTTGGTCGCAAAACCTCACCTTCCTCGAAATAGCAAAAGCCAAGGGATACGACGAGGTGGTGCTATTGAACGAGCGCGGCGAAGTGAGCGAGTGCACGTCGGCGAACCTGTTCGCGGTGAAGGGCGCGCGGGTGATGACGCCGCCAATGTCTTCGGGTTGCCTGCCCGGCGTGACGCGGCGGCTGCTGCTCGAACAGGTGCACGTGACCGGCGTGACCATGGAAGAGAAGACGCTGCGGCTCGACGACCTGTACGACGCGGACGAAGTGTTCATGACGTCGACGACGCGGGAGCTACTCCCGGTGGAGTCGATAGAAGGACGAAAGACGGGGACAAGTGACGCGGTGCGGCAGCGGTTACACGACGATTTTCGGGCACTTATGAGCCGGTACGCAGCTTCGGTGCGGGAGCGGCGTACAAATCGGGTCGCGTCCACATAGTCACTTGGGCTTGGTACTTTAGTACTAGGAAAGTATTACAAAGGGAGGATTCTAAATACAAGGAATCTCTGGTACGATGTTCTAGTTTTATGGGCGCAGACTGTCCCAATTGCGGATCCAATCGAATCCGTTTTTCCAAACGTCGGGGAGTTGTGGAGAGCTTGGCATCGGTTCTCGGCTATTGCCCTGTCCGCTGCCGCGACTGCAATCACCGGTTCTGGCACGGATTGCTCTTCAATTTCCGCCTTCCATATGCTCATTGTCCACGATGTCTGCGGCAGGACCTGAGCGACTGGGCGGAGAAATACTACATGCCTGGGAAGTTCTATCGCATGTTGTTGAATTTTGGTGCCAGACCGCACCGCTGTTCAGCGTGCCGTGTGAATTTCGTGAGCTTCTTCCCGCGTAAGGCAGAATACATAAACCCGGCCAAACTCAAACGGATGGCCAACCTGGGTGTCTCCGCGCGAATCGATACGGTGACGGCGGAGCACCAAACGTTTCCACGAAATATTCAGCACGTCGAGCAGTAAGTGGATGAGCGCGGGGCGCGCTTCGGTAGAGCCAAAACAAGAAAAGGTTCCAAGTGATCTTGGGTTCAGCTCGCTCTCCGGCCTGCTAGCGTTGGCCTGAGCATGTCATCCGTCGAGTCGGGGCGTTTCGAGCCTTGCTCCTCGGACTGCTTTTGGGCAACCCGGTTCGCCGCTTGACTCGTCGCCTGCTCGCTCCGACGGTAGGGTCCGGTCCCTCGCAACGGCCTTTCACTCGCCTGTCACGACCGCACCGTCTCCAGTGCGTCCACGGCAGGGTCAATGTTCCCGGCCTACTGCTTCGGGGCCACATCACGTTGTTCTACGGCTCGTTCGGTTTACGGCTCCGCCCCTCGCTGCCTTATCGGCGTGCGGGGAACTTCCACGCTGAAAACCCGTTGCCGCGTCCCTTCGTGACGCTCACGGCTGCTCTTCCATTCCTCGCTCCCTGTTAGGACCTTCTGGATCCCTTCAGATCGCCGCGGCGGAATGGACCCGCCTCCGCGAAGCCCACCCTTGCAAAACGCCCGATTTTCCTCTGCTCCCCGCCTCCGGTTACTAATAAAAGTGTCCAGTTGCGGATCGACGCTCGGGATTCGCTACGCCCTGCTGGGCTCGCTGTTCCTTGAACCTCTTGGAACCATAGTCAGTATGCGCCCTGGGGTAGCCGGCGTCAAAGGAAATAGACGACGAATAGGTCTATTTTGCACAGGAGAATGAGGCTGATTTAGCTAGTACTTGCCGGGCATGAGCTGTGGCAAACCTGTGAATAAATCGGGGAGTGAAGATTATGTTTTGATGGCCGAGAGCGCTCCAAGATGTAGGATCGCGCCGGAGTCGGTGCACGCAAACAATTGACCTGTGGGAGATTGAGTGAGGCGCACGCGGCGGGCAGTGGCCCGGTAGTCGACTTCCATCTCAGACCAGTTCCCCAACAGATTGCCCCTTAGGATGTGGACTTTGCCCGGAATCGGCGCGGTTCGAAGGCGCCCTAGCGACTCGACTCCGGCGATGAGGAAGGATCCGTCTTTCAACACGAGAACATCGGTGATCGCTCGCTCTGCTTCGCGATAAATT
>DASRHX010000594.1:0-3257 GCA_035650295.1 Bryobacteraceae bacterium
AAGAACGTGTCCTTGGATCCTTCCATCGTCGTGGCCCCGCCAATCACGTAGATCTTCCCGCCGACTTCAGCGGCGACCGCGGCCCCGCGTTTGCCGGGCAGCGGCGCCAACGGCTTCCATGAATCGGTGGCCGGGTTGAACTCCCACGCGTCGGCGATGGGTTCCCAGGCGACGCCGAGCGGCATCGCGGTGTTCGCCGGGGCAACGAAGCCACCAAACGCGTAGATCTTGCCGTTGACCGCGGCAAGCGCCGCATGGTGGGCCGGCCGCGGCATGGGCTGCTTCTTGGTCCACTTGTCCGTCGCCGGGTCGTACTCGTAGTTGGCGCCGCGGGCCTTGCCGTCGCCCCAGCCGCCAATCACGTAGAGTTTGCCGTTCGCAGGAACGCCGTAGAGCTCTTCATCCGGCTCCGGGAACGGTGCGCCCTTCTTCCAGGGCGATGTTGGCATCTGCGCCAGCAGGGTCGTGGCGAACACCACACTGGCGATCAGGGCAACCATTGCGGTTGCCCGTTGTAACACTCTCGACATTAGCGGTCTCCTTTCCAACGTAGTTGACGATCAACAAAGGTGCTATTTCGTGCTGACAATCAGTCCAAACTGCAAGTAGGAGATGTCTGTCACCCCTCGATTGCTCTCCCAGATGTAGGAAGGCTGAAACAGCACGTGCTTGTGGAGCGGCAGCGTCACGCCGAGCCCGACTCGGTTTTTGTTCCACCCACCATTTCGCCAATCGTAAAAGGCTTCATAAGTAGCGAATGGTTTCCAGATGCGGCCATTAACCGCGAGGGGATACGCGACCCCGATTCGCTGGCGATAGCGGTTGATGTCATCTGTCGGAAGAAACCGTCTGACGTACATGTTGCGGTCGCCGATCTCGAATTTGCCAATGGAGAACCTCAATGTCCCGTCAATTCGAAATTGGTGCTCCTTGAAAGTCTCAGGAACACCTCCCGGGAGATCCGAAGCTTCATTCAGCTCGCTTGGTGGAGGAACCTCGTAATACAAGTAGCTGGGAGTAATCGTTAGAAACTTTGTGGTCCGAATAGGCACGTCAACCATTGCGATTGGTACTTTCACGTCGCCGAGATCCGTTGAGGCGAAGTAATAAAAGCCATAGAGGTTTAGAGCGATTCGCTCCTTTATAGGAGCGATTAGCTCTAGAAAGCCCCCGGGCGCAAATACCACGCCAGGTAACTCATTTACATCCCCTCCAGCGGGTGCCCCTACTTCTTGCGCGACGCACGGCTTGCCAAGCGACATCACACAGATCACCAGAACACCTGGCACTAGATACCGCGCAAACCTTGTCAGCCCTCGCATAACCATCTCCACGGACGTCGTCATCGACGCGACAGTCACCCTTCTCCGAACCTCGTTGCGAGGTCCGTTCGGTCACGTGTCGGGAGATGGCAACGGCGATGCCGGTGCGCAAAGCCTCGCGAACGCGCCAGAATTGGCGCTTTTCTCTGCGGTCGCCGCCCAACCGAGCGTGTGATTTCGCGCGGTGCGTGCGATAACACGCGGCGGCCGTCCAGGCACGCGCGGGGTTGATGCGCCCGACCGCAAGAAGGCAATTACGTCGATCTCGCGGCGTTTCTGACAGATTGCCTCACGAGCGAGTAGAGCGTCTCTCAGTGCCAGGTGGGAGGCATCACCTTTGCCGTGCACATGGACGGGAGGCGTCAAGATGGCACGGCAAAGGATCACGACGAGTCTGGTTGTCCTTCTCACATTCGCGTGCGCGGCGAACACAGGCTTTGCGCAAAACGCCGGCGACGACACCGAACGGACCACAGACATCAGGGGATCAGGGTCAGTCCGCCGCCGCACTGGCCCAAGAGGCGAGTAATCCCTTCGCCACGAGTTGGCTGATGCAGCTACAGCAGAACAACAATTGAACGGAGATGCTCCGCGGCGACGATCACACTCGGATGCAGAGTAATCTGGTGTTCCAGCCGTTGATGAGTCTCAGGCTGACCGAGAGGCAGGGGCTGATTATCCGCCCGTGGTGACCATCGTTAATTCCATCCCCCATTTCGATCAGAGCGGCCAGAATGAACGGATCGTCGGGTTCGGCGACACCGTTCTCGCATTTGCGCTGCCGCGTTCGCTCCTCGGCGGCCGGCTCACGGTCGGCGCAGGCCCGACGTTCATCTTCCCTACGGCATCGAAGGACCTGCTCAGCCAGCACACATGGCAGGTGGGGCCTGATGCGGGAGCCGCGTTGCTCGGCAAGAACTTCATCGCCTACGCCTTCGTGCAGCAATGGTTCAAGGTCGGGGGAGACGGCACGGACGCGAACCACATGAACGGAACGTTCAACTTCACGTACACGCTCGCAAATGGGTTCACGATAGGCACCCAGCCGAACCTCTCGGTCAATTGGGAGGCGCGCGAAGACAACCGAGTGGCATTTTCGATCGGACCACAGATAGGAAAGCTCTGCAGATGCGGGGGCACGCCGACGTTGATCCAGTTGCAGGTTCAGTACTACCCCGTTCGTCCAGACGTCGCCGGTCCGAAGTGGAACATTCAGGTGCAGGCGACTCCGACGATTCCGGCCCTCATCAAGAGAACCCGCTTCTGACCAGCGTTCGACGGACCTCGCGGATGTGGCCAGCCAGTGGACGTCGAACCCGGAAGTAGATGCCCCGCGCGTGTTGAGAAGCGCTGCGGCCAAGCGCGGAATCGATGAATGAACGCACTACGAGGGAGGAAAGATGAAATCGAAGATTGTGTACTGGGGTGCCACCGGTCTGGTGACGATCGTGGCACTGCTTGGTGGGTTCAGCTATGTGACCAACGCCCCCGAGGCGGTCGAGAACTTCCGGCACGTGGGCTACCCGCAGCAGCTACGTGTCTTGCTCGGTATCGCGAAGCTGTCCGGCGCCATCGTGCTGCTTCTGCCATGGCTGCCAACGCTGAAGGAATGGGCCTACGCAGGTTTTACCTTCACGTGGATCGCGGCAACCGTCGCGCACTATCTAGCGGGGGACGGGGCCTTGTCGTTGTTGCCGGTCGCGTTGCTCGGGTCGCTGGCGGTTTCGTACGTGACGCGCCCGGCGAATCGCCGCGATTCGGCGAAGGCGATGCTGCCGGTCGGAGCAGGTCGGAACCGAGTGCACGCTTCCGGAATACTCTGAGGGTATTCGCGAGCGGCGAGGAGCGTTGTCGCGGCCTACGCCGTGCATGGCGACGACCGCAGCGGCTGAGAGGACCGCACGGTCACGTTGATCGACCGTCCACGCAGACCAG
>DASRHX010000595.1:0-4071 GCA_035650295.1 Bryobacteraceae bacterium
GTGGCCAGCATGACTTCGCCGCGCGGGGTCCGACTGCGGTCGAGCCGCCCCTGGAAGCCGGGCTGGGTCCAATCCGCATTGGCGACCGCCGCCATGACGGTCTCGACCAGGGTTTCTCTGGCGTCTTTAGGCTGTGAAACCGGAATCGTCGTCCTCGCCGTTCCCCGCGCAACCTTTTCGATGAATATCGTCATACTGGGCAGACGAACCACTTTCCTGGCCTTGCAGGAAGACTTCTGCGATGGAATAAACCACGTATGAGCACAACGAGCTTTCACGACCATTTTTCAAGCGTCGCGAAACGTTACGCGGATTTCCGTCCGCATTATCCGGCGGGATTATTCGACTATTTGGCGACGGTCGTGCCGGCAAGTTCGGTGGTGTGGGACTGTGCTGCCGGGAATGGGCAGGCCACTTTCGATCTTGCTGAGCGATTTGAGCGTGTTGTAGCGACGGACGCGAGCGCCGCATTGGGGCGACCCAAATGCCCGGCGTCTTATCACGTGGCCCCTGTCGCTCCGCGTTGGCCGCACATCTTGAGACCTTGGAGACCCCCTACCCGGGGAGACCCCTTCGCCCGGAAAATCCGTCACAACGTCACATTTGCGGTTTTGCTGGGGAATTCGCAAAAACATCCGTCACACGATCCGTCACGTGACGCTTCGAAGCGTCACAAAATCTTGTGGTTCGGATCAGGCCGGGACTTCCGCATATGGGGTAACGTCTTACCGAAAATGTACGATAAACAAACGCCCCAATTGCCATTATCCGAATCAACGGTGAGGTTGTCTTGAAGCGGCGTACTTCTTGAACGTAAGTTATATGAATGTGGACTGCGATGTAATTCTGTTAGCGGAGGATAATGAAGATCACGTGCTGCTGATCCGCCGGGCTTTTCGGCAGAGCGGCCTGGTGAATCCCCTTCAGGTGGTGAATGATGGCGAACAGGTGATTGCGTATTTGGAAGGCGAAGGACGATACGCAAACCGGGCCGAGTACCCCCTGCCCTGTCTGCTGCTGCTGGACCTGAAGATGCCGAACAAGAATGGCTTCGAAGTGCTGGAGTGGCTCCGGAAGCAACCAGGTTTTTCCGCCTTGCGTGTGGTTGTGCTTACGACATCCGGCGATTCGGACGACATCAAGCGTGCATATCAATTGGGGGCGAATTCATTTTTGACGAAGCCGGTGGATTTCCGGGATTTCGTGCAACTGACTTCCGCGATTAGAGGATATTGGCTATGGCTGAGTCGGGCGCCAGAACTGGAACGGCCGGAGCGAATTGGGAATGTCGCTCAAGAGGACAGGCCTGTATCGGCGGCTTGAGTCGTCGGCCTCCCCCGATGGAGGAGCGAGGATGCGCCCGGGCGGAATTGCTTGCTCAGACCCGCCGTTATAGCTTCAGGCCAAGTGCGCACGATACTTATCATTCCAGCCGCGGTCATTCTGGCTGTCGCGAGCTTTGCCCAGCAGGGGCCGCTCGGCGTCTTTGAGAATCACACGGACGTCGGCACGACAAAGCAGGCCGGCTCTGTTCAGTTCGACCCGGCTTCTGGCGCCTACACGGTTTCGGGCGGTGGCGAGAACATGTGGTTCACCAACGACGCTTTTCACTTCGTCTGGAAGAAAGTATCCGGCGACGTCACGCTCGCCGCGGACATCACCTTCGTCGGTGACGGCGGCGATCCGCATCGCAAGGCGTGCCTGCTGGTCCGCCAAACCCTCGCGCCCGAGTCTGCTTATGCAGATGCCGCGTTGCACGGCGACGGCCTCACTTCCCTGCAATATCGCCCCGCCGAAAAAGACCGCACCTATGAAATCCAGTCCGACGTTTCGCGCCCGCGGCGATTGCGCATTGAGAAGCGCAGCCGCTACGTATCGCTGTCCATTTCTGGCGCGGATGGCCGGTTGCGGCCTGCCGGCGGCACCTTCCGGTTGGACCTCACCGACCCGTTCTACGTCGGCCTTGGCGTGTGTGCGCACAACAACGAACGCCTCGAGCAAAGCATCTTCACCAACGTCGAGTTGGAGGCGCCTCCATCGCCCGGCTCGCAGCAACTCATCTCGACCCTCGAAACCGTGCCCATTGCCTCGAAGGATCGTCGCGTCGTTTGGACCACCACGAATCACATCGAAGCACCCAATTGGTCCCGCGATGGCGCCACTCTCATTTTCAACAGCCGGGGCGGCCAGCTCTATCAAATCCCGGTCGGTGGCGGCCAACCCAAACTCATCGACACCGGTTTCGCCACCCGCTGTAACAACGACCACGGCATCTCGCCCGACGGCGGCACGCTCGTTATCAGTGACCAATCGCAACGAGACCGCAAGTCGCGCATCTACACACTGCCGATAACAGGCGGCGCACCGAAGCTTGTCACGGAAATGGGCCCGTCCTATTGGCATGGCTGGTCGCTCGATGGCAAAACGCTCGCCTATTGCGCCGAGCGCAATGGTGAGTTCGATATCTACTCCATCCCGGTCGGTGGCGGCGCAGAAACGCGCCTGACTACCGCCAAGGGCCTGGATGATGGCCCGGACTATTCGCCCGACGGCCAATGGATTTACTTCAATTCCGACCGCACGGGCGGCATGCACATCTGGCGCATGCGCCCCGACGGGTCCGGCCAGGAACAAGTCACCCGCGACGACTTCAACAATTGGTTCCCGCATCCCTCCCCGGACGGCAAATGGCTCGTGTTCCTCTCCTACGAACCCGACGTCCAGGGCCATCCCGAGAACAAGGACGTGACCCTGCGTGTCATGCCGCTCGCCGGCGGCAAGATTGAAACGCTCGCCAAACTCTTCGGTGGCCAAGGCACCATCAACGTCCCGTCATGGTCGCCCGACAGCCGCCGCGTCGCGTTTGTCAGTTATCAGCTCGGTTTTTGAGGTGGGAAACCACTAGCCTTAGAGCGGGCGGAGTTTGATGTTCTTGAACCAGCAAGGGTTGCCGTGGTCCTGCAGGCCGATGTAACCCGTTCGGGGATGATCTCGGTACGCGACGTCGAACTTGTGCGAGGTGCGGTCGGGACGCTTGTTGGGCTCGGTGAACTCGTCGAGGTTCATCGAAGTAACCGATTCTTCATTTAGTTCCACGCGGATTACATTACGGTCGCACGTGACGACCATGCGGTTCCATTCTCCGGCGGGTTTCATGGCATTCTTGCGAGGCTTGACCAAATCGTAGATCGCTCCGGTGTCGTGATAGCCGGCGCCAGTCGTATCATCGATGGCAATCTCGATGCCGTTGAAGCCGACGTCCTTGCCGGGCCGGGGTGTGAGCGAACTCGTGCGAATGAACACACCAGTGTTGCAGCCTTTGCTGATCTTAAAATCGAGCGAGAGAACGAAGTTGGACCATTGCTGAGTGTGGACCAGCATGTAATGCCCGCTCTTGTGCGGATTCAGACTTTCCTGCTCGACTGGCGTTCGGGGCGGCTTCATATCGCTGGTCATCCAACCGGAAGTCGTCTTTCCGTCAAAGAGCAAAACCCAGCCGTCCATCTTTTCCTGCGGGGTCAAAACGTTGTCCGCTCCAAGTGCTGTGAAGCAGACCAATAGCAGGATCGTGATCCAGCCGCTCATCTTAGCTGGACGCCCTTTCTTTGGAGGAATCCCAGATCATCGTTTTCCGCTGGCGAAAAGATTCAACGGCCAGCTTGATGGCAACCATTGTCGCAGCGCCGAGGTCTGCATTACACGCAAGCTGGTCTTTGCCGCGCAGCACATCGATAAAATTACCTTCCAAATCCCGGCGTTTCTGGACGGGGATTCGGCACTCTTCCTTGCCGTCGTTCTTCGCCTTGAATTCCTCGGCGTAGGGACCATTCACTTTCAAGTGCGGTTCGCCGCCCAGTTCCATCGTTCCGTATTTGCCGTAGATTCGGTCCGGCAAGCCGGCGTCATTGGTGAGCGTGCTGACCAGAAAAAGGGACCAGTTGCTCGGGTAATCCGCCGTCATGAGGAATGTGTCCGGAATGTCGCGGCCGTCCTTCTCGATGTACAAACCGCCGTTGGCGTTCACGCGCGTCGGGTATTCGCCGTTTGGGCCGGCAATGGCGATGAGGAGCG
>DASRHX010000596.1:0-8112 GCA_035650295.1 Bryobacteraceae bacterium
TGCCCCGCGGCCGCGCGCCAGAACGAGAGGATAGCGCGCATAGTTCTGCAGCACGTACTGCCTTTCGCGCGCCGTCACCTGCTCGGAAAAGCTAAGCGGCGTTTCGGCTGTTTCCGGTTGCGCTTCGGCGGCCGGGATATCAACGGGGATCATTTTATAAGTATGCATTCGAGTGCATAAAAATGCAAAGTGTCAAAGTGAAATTTCCCGGCGGATTTTGATGCCGATCTCGGGATCCAGCATCGGTGCGGTTGCCAATTGAACTGCCTGGGCGCCCATCGCAAGCCGGTTGTGAACATCATAGACGTTCATGATGCCGCCCACACCAACGAGGCGGAGCGTCGAATTCTGTTCAGAGAGGATGCGGTGGAGCATTCGCATCTCGTCGCAACAGCGGCGCGAAATAGCTGCGCCGCCGATCCCGCGCCGCAAGCCGCCGAACTCACCTCGAACTACAGCAGTGATCGAATTGGCCGAGCTCAGCCCATCGACATGGGGACTGACAGCTTCCACAAGCGCTTCGGCCTTGTCCGCGTGCGGGAAAAGTCCAATCTTGAGCACGATAGGCAGTTGAGGCACACGCGCCCGCAACTCCGCGGCAATGACGGCCGACGCACGCGCGTCAAGGTAAAGATCCGCCTCCTGCGTGCAGACATTGGGACACGAGAGGTTTGCCTCAACCACCTGTGCACCCGACTCCGCCGCCCATACGGCGCATTGTGCGAAGTCGCGGGCGAGATCGTCGATGGTCCATCCCGGTTCGGGCGAAGCGACGACGGATACGACGAGCACCTGCCTCTTTCCCAACCCCCTCCGCGCGCGCTCCACATCGGCGCGCCATTCGCCAGACGCGCGCGAAGGCATGCCGAATGAAATCGCCCAGGTATGGGGATTCGCCGCCTGCGGATCGGCATCGATCTCAGTGCCTTCATGCATAAGCGATGTGGCCGAGACAGGTAAGAGATTGGGTGGCTCATAGCTCACCCGCGCGCATGATCGCACGGTCTTGTATACCAAAACATCAAAACCGAGCCGCGCGTAGTAAAGAATCCAACGGCTGTTCAGCAGCGGGCCTGCCGGAATCCCTAACGGCGAGTTAACGGGGATGCCCAGAAACAGCCACTCCCCCGGATAGGGCGGAACTTCGACCGAAGGTAGCGCCTCGGGAGCATGCGCGTAGTTCCAGTCGTAGCTTTGTGTAACGTCGTAGCGAGGAAGCATTACGTCGGAACGATATCGACACCGATCGGATCATGATCAGAGAGCGGCGGCTTGCGTCCCACGTTCACGTCATTCAACGCGACGGGGTTTCGCAGTTCAATGCCTCGCGTGGCAAACCAATCGATCTTGAGAGGACACCCGCCGCCATGCTCGCGCAACGCCCAGCGAATGAAATCGAAGCACCACAGCGGTACCCATTCGGCAAGCGAACCGAACGCGCGCATATCGTCCACGTGATAGTAAATTGTGTGGCCGGCACGTACGTTCGAACGATCGTGTTCATAGCCCCGCGATCGCAGCAAGGCGAACAACTCGCGTTCGAACCAGCGGTCCGGGTGGAGGAAGTGGTTGCGGATCACACGCCCCGGCCCCATGAATACGCGCAGCCAATAACCGCAAATCGCGCGGAAGGCAGTCGAGGAATCGAACGTGGTCGTGTTCCAGTCGCCGCCCAGCAGGGCGGGTCCTTTCGCGGGCATCGCATCCAACACCGACCGCATCTGCTCGGCGCGGTGGCGCTGCGTGGATTGTGCGTCCAAATGTACACTCGCCACCGGCAGCCGGAAATCGGGAAAGTCGATCTCGGCCAGAAGCGCGGTCTGCCGGCCTAGGCGTTTCTCTTGCGAGGCCATCTTGTCGATACCGTTGGCGAGGTGAACGGCGCGCGTCGCAGTGATGGGGTAGCGCGACAATATCGCGTTGCCGTGCAGCCCAAGGTCGTTCTCGCCATCCACATTGCGTTCCGTGCCGGAGCCCTTCACCAGGCTCAGGTAACAAGGCACGAACGCGTAATTCATACCGAGTTCGCGAGCCATCGTTTGCGCGACGTCGACATTGCCGCTACGAGCCATGCCGACGTCAGTCTCGGTCAGCAGCAGCACATCGGCTTCCCGCAGCCACTCGTGTTCTCGCAGAACTTCCAACTGCCCGGCGAGTTCCTTGCCCCTCTCGATATTCCATGCAGCAATGCGATATGTAGGTTTGGCCGGTGCGGAACGGGCGAAATCTCTTGCCTCGACCGTTTCGAGTACACGAGTCACCACGCTCGCCACGTCGCGAAAATCGGCGCGAGCGTGCAGTTCAGCCAGTGAACCGCACGTGATCCACGAGGCGAAGCGCGGCTTCAATCGCTCGCGTATGAGCGAGGGAATATCTTCCAATAGAGCAGAGGTCAAACTCTTAGTTTAGCGTTTGGCCGGCGAGTTACGCCGCTGTCACGCCGGCAGCTTGGAGCTGCCCACTAGGTACGCATCCACGGCGCGCGCTGCCTTGCGCCCTTCGGCGATCGCCCACACCACCAGCGACTGGCCGCGCCGCATATCGCCCGCTGCAAAGACGCCGGGCACGCTGGACATGTAGTTCTCGTCGCACTTCACATTGCCGCGCTGGTCGAGCTCGACTCCTAGCTGGTCGATCATGCCGTTGCGCACGGGGCCGACAAAGCCCATGGCGAGCAGCACCAGGTCCACATCAAGCGCGAATTCCGAACCAGGTATCGGCTGGAAATTCGGGCCGGGCCCCACCTTCACGGCATGCAGCCGCTTTACGTTACCCTGTTCGTCGCCTTCCAGCTTCGTGGTGGCCACAGCCCATCCACGCTCACCGCCCTCTTCATGCGAACTCTCTTGCCGCAGCATCAAGGGCCACATCGGCCAAGGAGTGACCGCCGCCCGCTCCGGCGGTGGCATGGGCATGATCTCGAACTGATGAACGCTGGCCGCTTTTTGGCGGTGCGAAGTGCCCAGGCAGTCGGCGCCGGTGTCACCGCCACCGATGATGACGACCTTTTTGCCCGTGGCGAGAATCTGATTTGCCACCGTGTCGCCTGCGTTCTTCTTGTTTTGCTGCGGTAAAAACTCCATCGCGAAATGGACGCCGTTCAATTCCCTGCCCGGCACGGTTAGATCACGAGGCCATTCGGCGCCACCAGCCAACATCAGCGCATCGTATTCGCTGAGCAAATCCTTGACCGGAACGTTGCCGCCCACAGTGGCGCGAACACGGAACTCCACACCTTCGCTCGTCATCTGATCGATGCGGCGATCGATATGGTGTTTTTCCATCTTGAAGTCGGGAATGCCGTAGCGCAGCAACCCGCCCAGGCGATCGGCCTTCTCCAGAACCGTCACCCAATGACCGGCGCGATTCAACTGCTGCGCCGCCGCAAGACCGGCCGGTCCGCTTCCGACAACCGCAACACGCTTCCCCGTCCGGTGCGCGGGCGGTTCCGGCTTGATCCATCCATACTCCCATGCGTGATCGATGATCGTGCGCTCAATCACTTTTATGGCTACCGGAGGCTCATTAATGCCAAGCACGCAAGCCGCTTCGCAAGGGGCCGGACAGATGCGTCCGGTGAACTCCGGAAAGTTGTTCGTCGAGTGCAGGACACGAATTGCCTCCTGCCAGCGGTCGCGATAGACGTAGTCGTTCCAGTCGGGAATGATGTTGTTCAACGGACAGCCGGTGTGGCAAAACGGCACTCCACAATCCATACAGCGCGCGCCTTGCGTGCGCACCTTTTCGTCCTCGAACGGCTGATAGATTTCAAAGTAGTCGTTGACGCGCTCGGCGACGGGCCTCCGCTGGGGAAGCTCGCGCGTGTATTCCATGAATCCGGTGTCTTTTCCCATCGTGAATTCCTTGCGGCTACTTGCGCGTTGCTCCCACCGGTTCAACGGAAGCACCGCTACTGATGGCCGACCGAATGTAAACGGACTTCTGCGCATCAGTTCGCGTAATCCCCAGAACGCGCTTGTATTCGTGCGGAAATACTTTGACGAACTTGGGGAGCAGAGCCGCCCAGTGGTCGAGCACGTACCGGGCGCGGTCGCTGTTTGTATAGTGCTGGAGGTTGGCGATGTAATGACGCAAGAGGTCGATATCAGCCGGTTCCATCACGGGCTCCAGGTCGACCATAGAGAGATTGCAGTTGTAGCGGGCAAAGTCGCCCGTCTCGTCGAGGACGAATGCAAAGCCGCCCGACATGCCAGCGCCGAAGTTACGGCCCGTCGGTCCCAGGACAATCACAAGCCCTTTGGTCATGTATTCGCAGCCATGATCGCCGACGCTGGTAACAACGGCGGTCGCACCGGAGTTACGGACGGCGAACCGCTCGCCACCCATGCCATTGAAGTACGCCTCACCACTCGTTGCACCGTAGAGAACGACGTTTCCGACGATGATGTTGTCCTGTGGGACGAACGTCGAACCTTTCGGCGGATAGACGATCAACTTTCCGCCGGAGAGGCCCTTGCCCGTGTAGTCATTGGCATCGCCTTCGAGGGTCAGCGTCACACCCTTCGATAAGAAGGCGCCAAAGCTCTGGCCGGCCGATCCTTTGAACTGCAACTTGACCGTGTCATCCGGCAGCCCATTGCTGCCGTACTTGCGCGCGATTTCGCCGGAAAGCATCGTACCGACCGTTCGATGAACGTTTCGGATATCCAACGCTGCCTCGACCTTTTCACCGCGTTCGAGCGCCGGAGCGGCAAGCCGGATCAGTTCGTGATCGAGCGCTGACTCAAGACCATGGTCCTGTGCGATGGAGCAAACTCTTCCAACCCGCGACGGCACCTCCGGATTGTGGAAAATCTGGCTGAAGTCCAGTCCCTTGGCCTTCCAGTGATCGATAGCTCCGCGCACATCGAGCTTATCGACGCGGCCAACCATTTCGCGGACCGTACGGAAGCCGAGCTTGGCCATGATGCGGCGCATCTCCTCGGCGACGAAGAAGAAGAAATTAATGACGTTCTCAGGCGTGCCACTAAACTTGGCCCGCAGAGTCGGGTCCTGCGTCGCGATGCCCACGGGACAGGTATTCAGATGGCACTTGCGCATCATGATGCAGCCCATCGTGACCAGCGGTACCGTAGAGAAGCCAAATTCCTCGGCGCCGAGAAGAGCGCCGATGGCCACATCGCGGCCCGTGCAGAGCTTGCCGTCCGTCTGGACGATGATGCGCGAACGCAGATCGTTCATTACGAGCACCTGCTGCGTTTCAGCAAGACCAAGTTCCCACGGGACGCCCGCATGTTTGAGCGAAGTCAGAGGGCTTGCACCCGTGCCACCGGAGTCACCCGAAATCAAGACGACATCGGCGTGTGCCTTGGCGACGCCAGCGGCGACAATACCAACACCCACCTCGGAGACGAGCTTTACCGATACGCGGGCGCGCGGATTGGAGTTTTTCAGGTCGTAGATGAGCTGCGCAAGGTCTTCGATCGAGTAAATGTCGTGGTGCGGAGGCGGCGAGATAAGGCCAACACCGGGCGTCGCATGGCGCACGCGTGCAATCACCTCGTCCACCTTGTGGCCGGGAAGTTGTCCGCCTTCACCGGGCTTTGCGCCCTGCGCGATCTTAATCTGCAACTCATCGGCGTTGATCAGGTAGTTGATGGTCACGCCGAACCGGCCGCTGGCGACTTGCTTGATCGCGGACCGGCGCCAATCTCCATTCGGATCGCGCGCAAAACGAGCCTCGTCTTCCCCGCCTTCCCCGGTATTCGACTTGCCGCCGATGCGGTTCATGGCGATGGCAAGCGTTTCGTGGGCTTCCTTGGAAATGCTGCCGAAGCTCATCGCTCCAGTTGCGAATCGCTTCACAATCTCGCTGGCCGGCTCGACTTCTTCGAGCGGAATCTCTTTATCGGCGTACTGAAATTCCATTAAGCCGCGCAGCGTGCAGAGCTCCCGATTCTGGTCGTTGATCAGCTTCGAGTACTCTTCGAATGTCGCGAATGCGCGCTGCGGATCCTCCGTGTGCACGGCATGCTGCAGCTTGGCGATCGTGGCGGGATTCAGCAGGTGATACTCGCCGCGCGTGCGGTACTGATAGCTGCCGCCGACCGGCAGTTCGGTGTCGGATTCGGTGACCGGCTGATAGGCCAGGTCGTGCTTCATCTTCGCTTCGCGCGCGAGCACTTCCATGCCGACGCCTTCAATGCGGGACGCCGTGCCGGTGAAGTAGCGGTCGACCACCTCTTTGGCCAAACCAATGGCCTCGAACACCTGCGCGCCGCGGTAACTCTGCAGCGTGGAAATGCCCATCTTCGAAAAGACCTTCAGCAGGCCCTTGTTGATCGACTTCTTGTAGTTCTTGAGTGCCGTTTCGAAGCTGATGTTGCCGAGCATGCCCTTCCGTTGCATGTCCTCGAGCGTCTCAATGGCCAGGTACGGATTCACAGCGCTGGCGCCGTACCCGATCAGCAAGCAATAGTGCATCACCTCGCGTGGCTCGCCACTTTCCACAATGATCGCTACTAGCGTGCGCGTGCCTTCGCGGATCAGATGATGGTGCACGGCCGAGAGCGCGAGTAGCGACGGAATCGGAGCATATTCGGAATCCGTATTCCGGTCGCTGAGTACCAATACGGTATAGCCGGATTTGATAGCCCACGACGCACGGCGGCAGACGCCTTCCAAAGCGCGTTGCAGTTCCTTGGCGCCCCCTTCGGCAGGGAAGACGGTATAAAGCGTCGTCGCCACGAAATCGCCCTGGGAAACACGGCGCAGCTTTTCCAAATCGTAGTTGGTGAGAATCGGCTGCTTCAGCTTCAGCGTGTGGCAATGCTCGGGCGTCTCTTCCAGAATGTTGCGCTCAGTGCCGATGTAGCTGGTGAGCGACATGACGAGTTCTTCGCGGATCGGATCGATCGGCGGGTTCGTCACTTGTGCAAAGAGCTGTTTGAAGTAGTGGAACAGCGGCTGTGGCTTGTCCGAAAGACAGGCAAGCGGCGTATCCGTGCCCATGGACCCGATCGGCTCCTCGCCCTTGGTTGCCATCGGCGAGAGGATCATCTTGAGGTCTTCGTCGGTATATCCAAACGCCCTTTGGCGCTGCAGCAAAGTGTCGAAATCGGTGGCGTGCCAGCGGCTAGGTACCGGTAGCTCGTCGATAAGAAGCTGCTGCTTCTGAATCCATTCACCGTAGGGCCGGCGTGCGGCGAGCCTAGCTTTCAACTCCTCATCGGGGACGATCCGCCTCGCTTCCAGATCGCACAACAGCATTTTGCCAGGCTGCAGGCGGCCCTTGAACTTCACGTTCTCCGGCTCAACTGGAAGCACGCCCGTCTCGGAGGCCATGATTAGCAGGCCGTCATGCGTTTCCATGTAACGCGCCGGACGAAGGCCATTGCGGTCGAGCGTCGCCCCAATCACGCGCCCATCGGTGAAGGCGATCGCCGCCGGACCGTCCCACGGCTCCATGAGCGACGCGTGGTACTCGTAATAGGATTTCTTCTCGGCTGGCATCGTCACGTCGTGGTCCCACGCCTCGGGAATCAACATCGACATCACGTGTGGCAGCTCGCGCCCCGCCTGGTACAACATTTCGGCCGCGTTGTCGAAACTCGCCGAATCGCTTCCGCCCGGTTGAATCACCGGGAAGGCCTTGGGCAACTCGTCGCCAAACAGTTCAGATTTCAAAACCGCCTGGCGGGCGTGCATCCAATTGCGATTACCCTGAACGGTGTTGATCTCTCCGTTATGGCAGATGTGCCGGAAGGGATGAGCCAGTTGCCAAGTGGGAAACGTGTTCGTGGAAAATCGCTGATGAACCATGCACAGCGCGCTCACCAGTTCGGGATCCTTTAGCTCCTGGTAGAACTCGGCGATCTGCGGCGCCAGCAGCAACCCCTTATAGACGATGGTCCGAGTGGATAGCGAGGGGAGGTAGAAAAAGTCCTTCTGCGCAATGTCGCTTTCGGCAATCTCCACTTCGGCCAATTTGCGTATGACGTAGAGCTTTCGATCGAGCTCGTCGCGCGACATAGGCGACGCGGGCTTGAGGAAGATCTGTTGAATGTATGGTTGCGCGGCGCGGGCGAGGCGTCCAATCGCGTCGGGATCCACGGGCGTGTCGCGCCAGCCAAGAACCTCCAACCCTTCTTC
>DASRHX010000597.1:0-4604 GCA_035650295.1 Bryobacteraceae bacterium
CCGTCCGCCGGCGCAACGGTGAAGATGTAACCGCTTTGTTCGCCCAATTCGCACCGGTCCTCGATGGCATCACCGCCGTGGACGGCACGGGCCTGGTGTTTCCCAACACCACCGGCAAGGCCACATGGACGATTGTCCCAACCACCGACGCTGTCGGCGCAGTTCCGGAAGAATTTCTCGTAAACGGCGTGCTCCGCTATCGCCATGAAGGGTTGCAACTCACCGTGCCGCTTGCGCCGACGGTGATCACCGTGCACCCCAGCCCAAGCCTCGCCGTGAAATATTTCCATCAACGTGACGTGTTCGCAGATGATCCGTTCACTGTCGAAGTTGAGCCCAGTATTCCGTACTCGCTTGCCGTGATGGTGCAGAACAAAGGGCACGGTGCGGCGCGCAACGTGCGCATCGTTTCCGCGCAACCGCAAATCGTGGAGAACGAGAAAGGATTGTTCGCCGATTTCCGAATCATCGCGACGGAAGTCGCCGGGCAGAATCTACAGCCCTCTCTCACGGTCGAGTTCGGCCAGATCGATCCCGGCACCAATGCCATCGGCCGCTGGTTGCTCAGTTCCAGTATTCTCGGTGTCTTCATCGACTACAGCGCCACGTTCGAACACCTCGATGGTCTCGGAAGCAAGAAACTCTCGCTCATCGAAGGCGTCGAGATTCATGAACTCATCCACATCGTCAAAGCGCTCGGGGTGTTCAACGACGGACGCCCCGATTTTCTCGTCAACGACGTCGCGGACCTCTACGACCGGCCGGACACTCTCCACTTGAGCGATGGCTCGGTCGCGCCCGTGAGCATGATCACCGAGGCCAGTTTCAACCACGCGCCCGCGACCAACAACCTCATCGTCCAAATGACCGCGCCACTGCCGGGCGGCTGGGATTACCTACGTGTCCCCGATCCTGGCACCAACCGCTTTCGCCTCGCCCGCGTGCTCCGCTCGGATGGCGCCGAGATTCCTTTCGGGGACAATGCGTGGACCACCGACCGCACTTTCCTCGGCAATGCGCGCCGGCCTTTGCGCGAAAACATGCTCCACGTGTTCGATCTCAACAGCCCGGGCGCTTACACGTTATTCTATTCGAACCTCCCCGCCGCCGATGTCACTGAGCCTCAAAGTTTCGTCGCGCAACTGCCGCCCGATAGCACCGCGCGCATTCCGGTGAACTGGTCCGGCCAGGACAATCCCGGCGGCAGCGGCATTTCGTTCTTCGACGTTTACGTGTCGATCGACAACGCGCCGTTCATTCTCTGGCAGAAGGAGACTATCGATCGCACCGCCGTGTTCCAGGGCGGTTTTGGCCGCACCTATGCGTTCTACAGTGTCGCGACGGACATCGCGGGCAATCGCGAAGCCATTCCCTTCACGCCCGACGCGCAAACCACCGTCACGCGCACGAACCGCGCGCCGATTCTTGACGCCATCCCCAATCAAGTCGTCCAGGAAGGCGAGATTCTGTTCGTTCAGGCTATCGCTTCCGATCCCGACGGCGACGAACTCATTTTCAGCCTCGGTCCGAATCCGCCCCCCGGCGTCGTGATCCACCCCTACACCGGCCTGCTCTCGTGGGTCACCGGCGAAGGCAACGGCCCGAGCCTCAACACCGTCACCGTGCAAGTGCTCGACAACGGCTCGCCGCGATTGGGTGCTGTCCGCGCGTTTCAAATCACCATCGCCGACGAAAACTCTGCGCCGGCGCTCGCGCCCATCGCCAACCGCACCATTAACGAAGGCCGCTTGCTGAGCATCACCAACTCCGCGCTCGACTTCGATTTGCCGCACCAAACCTTGACCTTCAGCCTCGCTCCGGGCGCACCAGCCGGAGCCACTGTGGATTCCGCTAGCGGGGTCTTTCAATGGCGTCCCGCGGAGTTCCAGGGCGGCACCACGAATGCCTTCGCCATTTTGGTCGCCGACAATGGCTCCCCTGCAATGACTGCCACGCAACGGTTCTCCGTCATCGTGCGTGACACCCAAACCGACTTCACCGTTGGCATCGGGACCACAAACGTTCTCGCCGGCTCCAGCAATGCTGTCCCCATTCAACTCGCTTCATCCGCGGACCTCGACCACATCACCTTCGAACTCACGGCCACCGATGCGCATTTGGCAGCGCTCAACTTGCGCTCCCTGGCTGCCGAACTTACCTCCGCGTCGTTCGAGCCCATCGCTCAAGGCCTGTATCGCCTTCGCATGGACTTCGACCCCGCCAATCTTCAAACCGGTTCACGCGCATTGGCCTGGTTGAACTTCGACACCCAACTCACCGGCCACTCCTCGATCGCCCATCTCAACCTCGATGCCCTGACCGCCGCCCGCACGACCGGCGAACCGCTCGACAATGGCACCGCCATCCGCGGCCGGATATTCATCATCGAAAACGAACCCCTCCTCGATACCGTCCTCGCAGTTCCGGGCATGTTGCGCCTCACCCTGTATGGCCTTCCAGGCGAGCAGTATCAGCTACAAAGCGCCCCAGCCCTTGGCCCAAACGCAATTTGGGGCAACGAAATCCTGGTGACTCTGCCAACCACATACCAGACCCTCGACCGTCCCGTGGCCGACGAACCTGCCCGTCTCTTCCGCGTCCGCGAGCAGTAAACGCCCATTGCTCACTTCGCCGTGATCAGCCGATCCTCCTTTGGATCGGCTTCGATTCGGATGTCCTTGTATTCAAAGATGCCGGCAGAGCCGTGAATTTGCATCCCGATCGGCCCTTTCCTGAGCACCGACGGATCCGTGTGCTTGTATCGGGTGACTTCGAGGCCGTCGACGGCGGCGCGGACTTCCCCCGTATCAAGCCTGGCGAGGATTTCGCACACGTGCCAATCCTGGTAGCGCGGACGGGGACGCGGCGTAGGATGCCACGGCTTAAGGCCTTTGTTGCTGCGATAATCCCACATGGCCCCGTGCGGCGGCTGGACTTGCAACGCTTTAGCCGTGCCAAAATTCGTCGAGCGCTCGCCCCAGAACAGCACGCCAAGATGGTCGCGTCCTGGATTGCCTTCAGGGCTGGCGACACGCGACGTGACGATAAGCCGGAAATCGCCGTAATCGCCCTTCGTAAGAATATTGCCGCCCTTCCCGGCGCCGCGCATAGCGCTATTCACTAGCGTCCACGCATTGGAATGATATTCCCAACCCTCGAGGCTCGACCCATCGAAGAGAACTCTCATGCGCGCCAACTCAGGGCTGGACCGCATCGGAGGAGGGGACGCGGAAATGACATTCGAGCTGCCGGGCGCCGCGGCCGGCAAAGTCGCGCCCTGAGTCACGTCCCAATTAGCGTTGTACGACTTGCCCGATTTCACGCACACCCAGAGCAGGCCCAGTTCCTGGTTCGCTGGTGCGTTCGTCATTTTCGTCAGCAGCGAATCGCCCCAATCCCGAATCGGGTCCTGCAGCCGCCACCAACCGCTCGTGTTCTTCCCGTCCATGGCGTCTTCGTCGGCCGGATAACCGATCTGAAACGCGCACGCTGAAGGCGCGAAATGCGCCGCCCATTGCGCGAATTCCGCGTTCAACGCATCCACCGACGCTTCCGAACTCGTGTTGATGAAGATAATGTCACTGCGATAAGTCGGCGGCATGAAGCTCTGCTCCCAATGTTTGAGGAACATCCTGTAGCGCGGGTTGTGCACTTTGATCTTTTCATCCCACAGCTTCGCGGTCGCGTCGTCCACTCGCTTATGATATTCAAGATCAATCCCCATGCCCTTGATGCACCGATGCGGCTTGAAGCGCGTGAGCCACGCATCGATAGCGCCGGGAACGTCGTTGGTTTTGCGCGGATAAATCTCCAGGAAAATCTCCACGCCCAGTTCATCCATACGCTTGAGGAACTCTTCCTCCGCTTCGGCCGTGGGCGTGGTGGCATCGGGCACAACACCGACCGCCATCGTGGCCCATGGAGTTGATCCTTGAAACCGATTGTTCACATTGAAAATCGCGTGCGCCCACGCTTCGGTCTCCAACGGGACAAATTTCCCGATCTTCACGCCCAGCTTCGTAACACCATCTTCCGCGCTCACCTTGCATGGATTGCGCATGCCGCTCCATTTAAACGTCGCGCCCGGCACGTTCAGCGCCATCACACAAAGCACCCCGCATGCAAGAACTGCTCTCACGCCAGATAGAACGACAGATCACTCGTCTAATTGCCAGCGTGAAACGAGGCTTCGCAAGGCTTCCTCGCTTCATCCTCCACCGATCGTAGCAGCCGACGTGAGTCGGCTCTGAAACCCGTTGAAGCCGTTCCCCGTGTCCTTAGTATTGCCACAATGAAGTGCAAAAGCTGCTAAGCCCATCATGCGCATCATCGTCGTCTTCTTTCATCGCCTTTGCGGTTCTCTTTGGTTTCACGACCTTAACAAATCAGCGCACAGCCTTGGCGTTTGGATGGCACAGCTTCAGCGCCTATGGTTGGCCGCAGCCATGGTTGCACGTTCACGTCATAGACAAGACGACATGGGTAAAAAGGAGCCGGGAAAGCGCACGACTGAGCGCTCCATTTCCTGGCGGCCCTTCATCATCTCAGTGGCCACTTGCGTTGCTGCTAATCCGTGGTTTTCCTTTTAAGGCCTTCGCCCATTC
>DASRHX010000598.1:0-2822 GCA_035650295.1 Bryobacteraceae bacterium
AACACATAGGCGATGGGGATTTGCCAGAGCCAGAAACAGAAAATGTTGACGATGGTGGGCGTCACGGTGTCGCCCGCGCCGTTGAACGCTTGCACGAGCACCATGCCCCAGCCGAAGAAGAGATAGCCGAAGGCGATGATGCGCAGACAGCCCATGCCGTACTCCATCACTTGAGGCTCGTGTGTGTAGAGGCTCATGATAGGCCGCGCGAAGAAGAAAAAGACGAGACCGACGCAGCCGAGGAAGGTCATGTTGAGAATGCCGGCGAGCATCACGCTGCGTTCGGCGCGTTCGGGTTTCTTGGCGCCGAGGTTCTGGCCAACGAGCGTTGCCGCTGCGTTCGCCATGCCCCACGCCGGAAGGATGGTCACGACGATGGTCCGCACGGCCATCATGTAACCCGCAAGCGCGGCGGTCCCAAAGGTGGCCATGAGGCGCATGAGCGCGATCCAACTCGCCGAGGAAACTAGGACCTGCGCTATGCCGGTGATGGAGATTCGCACGAGGCGCAGCATGACTTCGGGCTTGAGCTTCCAGTGATGGGCCTGGACATGGAGACGCCCCCGGCCGGAGGTGAGCATGAAGAGCTGAAAGAGTACGCCGGTGGAGCGGCCAATGGTGGTGGCGATGGCCGAGCCTTGGACACCCATCGCGGGGATGGGCCCGAAGCCGTAAATCAGGGTGGGACAGAGGACGATGTTGATGGCGTTGGCGAGCCATAGCGAACGCATGGCAACGGAGGCGTCGCCCGCGCCGCGAAAGACGGCGTTCAACAAGAACAGCAGGAAAATGCTCGCGGAGCCACCCATGAGAGTACGGGTGAAACCGGAGCCAACTTCAATCACTTTCGCGTCGGCGCCCATGCCGCGCAGCAGGTGCGGCGCCAGGGAGACGCCGATGAGGGCGACGATGCCGGCGACGGAGAGTCCGACGAAGACGGCTTGCACGGCGGTGACGGCCGCGTCTTCCCAGTTCTTCTCACCGACGCGGCGGGCGACCATTGCCGTCGTCGACATGCTTAATCCCACGGCGACGCCGTATAAGAGCGACATCATGCCTTCGGTGAGGGCAACGGCGGCCACGGCCTCAGCGCCAAGTTTGGACACGAAGAGCATGTCCACGAAGCCGAAGAGCGACTCCATGAACATTTCCAGCACCATTGGGACGGCGAGAAGAATGACCGCGCGCGGAATGCTCCCCTCCGTGAAGTCACGTCGGGTGCCTGCGAGAGCCTCTTTGATGAATGCCAGCGCCCCACCACTCTCGCTGGCGGGCTCTGGCCTACTGTGTACTTCCAAGTTCCGTCCGAATCGCGGCCTCTAACTCTGCCGGTTTGAACCCGGCCGGACCGACGCCGCTCTTATACGCAATCTTTCCGCTGCGATTCACCAGGTAGAGCCGGTCCGGCCAGCCTGAGTACTCGCTTTCGACGCGGTTGTCCATGCCATCCACCAGCGCTGGAAACTTGATTCCCAGAGTGCGCGCACACGAAGTAGCGTGTTCGTGCTTCATCACTTCCGACTTCGCCGACTCGATCAAAACGTTTTCCGCTTCATTGCGCGGCACCTGCCAGCCATCGGTCGAGTGTGCCTCCCTGATATAGACGAGCAGAAACTCGACATCCTTACCGTAGCGTTCGTACATCGCATTCAAGGTCCCCACCGAGGACCGGAAGGGCGGTCACGTAAAACTGCCAAAGATGAGCGCCACGGGACGCTTGCCGAAGAATTTGGCGAGTTGAACCCGGCCAGTCTTGCCGCCGGCGTAGGCGAGATCGAAGTCTACGGCATCGTCGCCGGCCTTCAGATTTCCTTCGCCTCGGCTCATCTTGCGCGCTAACTCTTCGGCCTGCTTCTTCCTGGCATTCTTGCGCTCCTGGGCGGGGTCCGGAGCTTGCGCCAGCAGCAGCACCGACACCACGGGCGCGATGAGGCGGAACCACTTCATCTTTAGATGCTAACGTGCGGCGAGAGCTTCGTCCAGCGCGCGACCCGCAGAACCGCTGGGAACCTCAATGTCGAGAATCGTGGCGAGAGTCGGGGCAATGTCGTTTACCGCGACGGGCTTGACGTACCTGCCGGTCTTCACTCCGGGTCCCATGAGGATTACCGGCACATGGGCGTCGTAGTTGTAGGGTGAGCCGTGGGAGGCGCCGTCCTTGCCGTAGGTGTAATTGGGTTCGGTGACGGGAAAGATATCGGCTCCGCGCGCTTCGTTGAAACCCACTCGTACACGGCGGTCGATGAAGTCACGGGGTGACATGCTCAGGATGTCGTCGCTCGTATAGACGCGGGCGATGTGGGGGAAGGAGCGGAGGGCCTCGGCGGCAGCGGCGCGGACCTCCCTGGGGCTTAGCCGCATTTGGCGGATGAGGTCGTAGTTAAGGTACATGGAGGGGCCGCTGCGTCCGACAACCCATTTGTTGCCGCCGTAGCGGGCGGCGAGGGCAGTCTCGACGGCCGTTTGCATTTGCGGCTCGGAGAGGCGTCCTCCGGGCATGTGGCGGGACTTCTGCATTTCGGCCGTGGGTGAAACGCCATGGTCAGCGGTTAAGGCGACCAGCACGTTCGCCATGCCGACCCTCCTATCGAGAAAAGCGAAGAGTTTTGCCAGAATGCGGTCCGTGCGAATCGAGATGTCGCGGACACGGGGATCGTCAGGGCCGAAATCGTGGCCCACGTAGTCGTTCGAAGAGAAGCTCACGCTGAGCAGATCGGTGTCACCGCGCTGGCCCAACTTCTCGGCGTCGACCGCCTGCTCGGCGAAGGCCTCCAGCAACTCGTTGCCGAACGGCGTGCGCTGCATCTTGGCGTAATACTTCT
>DASRHX010000599.1:0-5123 GCA_035650295.1 Bryobacteraceae bacterium
TTTCGGGGTCGCGTGGAGAGAGTCCCCGCATAGTAACCACGCCGCGATCGGCGTAGATCAGCCCGGCCATCAGGTTCATGAGCGTGGTCTTGCCCGAGCCGTTCGGGCCGACGAGACTGGTCATGCCGGGTGGGATACGCAGAGTGACACGATTCACGCCCAGCACTTCGCCGTAAAACTTCGATACTTCGTCGAAGACGACTTCCGGCGCGCTCATGACACCACCTCGACGGGCCGCAACTTCCGTTGAATAATCAGGATCAGCACCGTTGTCATGGCAGCGATACAGATGGCACACTGCCATTCGTCGGGGCCGGGAAATGGTTCGAGGCCGAGCATTGCACGCCAGATCTGGTTCACGGACCGGGCCGGATTCATAGCCGACGCCCACTCGACGCGCAGCACTTCATTGGCGAGCTCGGCCGCACCGGCGAGGATGAAGAATATACCCAGCACGAGTGCGCCAGCCACCATGCGCCAGCGCACGTAGGCGGAACTGGCCAGCGCCACAAGGCTCACCAGCAGAATCCACAACAGGAAGCCGAAAAACAAGGAAAGGCCGAGACGATAGTTCTCGGTGAACCAGGTCCAACCGGCCATTCCCGACTGCATGAGGAAAAGGAGTACGCCTGGAATCCAGGTCACCGGTGAGAGCACTCCGACAAGCACAAGCATTCGCGATAGCGCATAGGTAAAGCGGGTCATC
This sequence comes from Bryobacteraceae bacterium, assembly GCA_035650295.1. GTDB lineage: Bacteria > Acidobacteriota > Terriglobia > Bryobacterales > Bryobacteraceae > JAFLBB01. The sequence continues at coordinate 707 of DASRHX010000599.1, forward strand.
GGGCGGCTGAAGTAGAGCGGCAGCGCACCGTTGGCCAAGTCCGGCGCAACGAGGCTTGGACCGGCGAACGCTGAAAGGATGATGGCGAATACCGCCTGGGCACTCATGAAGATATAGAAGAACTCGCCATTGATCTGCAGGAACTTGGCAACCTCGTCGCCGAATCCCCGCAACAGTTCGAGATGGTGAGAGAGGTAGACGAACAGCGCACAGGCGATGGGCCAGAATGTGGCGACGACGAAAAAGATCGCCACGAGTCGCTGCTGCATGAGTCGCTCCCAGGCAAAGCGGGGCAGCACAAAGAGGCGGTCCCAACGGCCAGTGAGCGGCCCTTGATAGCGTTGATACCCGCGTCTATAGACGGCCATTGGCGGCCACCTCCTCTGCCGGTGCGGCCGAATCTCCTGTGGTGCGCTGAATGTGGCCCACCGCTTTGAGGAAGATCTCTTCGAGCGAATCGCGACGATGGGTCAGGCGGCGGACATCCAGGTTTTCGCGCCCGACCAGGTGCCACAGAATGTCCAACTCGACCTGGGGAGGTAGGACGATGCGCCAGCGCCCGCCGCCTTCATTTACGCCTTCCGCACCATGTTCGGAGAGCGCGGCCGCGAAGTTCCGGTCGTCTCCGGCTACTTCGAGTTCGACGAAGCGGCGGTTGGCGCGCCGCTCCTCTTCGAGGTTGGCGTGGTGCACGACGGCGCCATCCTTGAGGATGACCACCTCGTCGCAGACCTCTTCCACGTCGCGCAAGAGGTGCGAGCACAGCAGAATGTTCATGCCGTGTTCGTTTTTCATCTCGGCGACAAGCTTCAACATGCGCGCGCGGGCGGCCGGGTCGAGCCCGTTGGTGGGCTCATCGAGAATCACGAGTTCGGGGCCGTGGATGATCGCCTGAGCCAGTTTCGCCATTTGCTTCATGCCGAGCGAGTAGGTCCCAAGGGGGCGATACCGGGCCTCGCCAAGGCCGACGTGGAAGAGAACTTCGTGGGCCTTTTCCAGGGCGACGCGCGCAGGCAGTCCCGACAACTCGGCCATGATGCGGAGAAAACGCACGGCGTTCATGTCGGCGATGAGCGCTTCGTTTTCGGGCATGTAACCGACACGCGACTTCACTTCCCGCGATTGCGTGTGGCAATCGAATCCCAATATGCGCGCGGAACCGGCTGCCGGCTTGTGAAAGCCGAGCATAGTGAGGATGAGCGTGGATTTGCCCGCGCCGTTGGGGCCGAGCAGCCCGATGGCCTTTCCGGCGCCGGACGTGCCAAGCCGGCAGGAGATTCCCTTGAGGATCTCCCGCCGGCCCAGTTTCACTCGAAGGTCCTGGAGTTCGATGACGGGTGTCATAAGACCGATTTGAGCTTCTTTTCCACAGTATGCGGGGAACCTTTCGGGCGCACCGCATCTTCGGCGCCCTTCAACAGCAGCGCATCGAGGACAAGGCTCGATAATCGACTACGACTCGCGGCGCGAATTCGTTCCATTTCTCCGTCGAGAACGATGAGTAATGGATCGCGGTTATCCATCAGTGATTTGAGGGCCGGGCTTTGGACCAGGGCAGAGAGGTCGGCAAGCACGCCATTCGTGTTGAGCCAGACGAACCCGGAGTGATGCACGGCGCCCGTGGACGGGAAGCGCTGCTGGAACTTCAATGACCGAACGAGCGACGCCGAGGAGGCGCGCGTGGTGATGGCTCGCGCGGCGAGGGCTCGATCCGTCGAAGCGATCAGGAACCCGTTGTGGTGGGTCCAGTACAAGGCGGCCGGGGCCTCTGGGCTCATCAGCACCATCCAGGCTCGTCCGTTCACCACTTCTTGCGTGAGTGTCACTTTCTTGGCCGCATCTTCCGCGGACAGTTCGCGATTGAACGACTCGACGAGGCGGCGGATGGCGTCGTCCAGCACGGCTGGTTGCACGACCTCGATCGCGGCAAGCCAACCGGGAATCGGCAGCGAGGGCCGCTCGATGGCGAAGGTGAAGTCGGTCCCGAGGGAGCCGGCGATCTCCGTGGTCAGTTTGACACCGGTTTCGGACTCGAAGCGTTGGAGGTCCGTGGACATTCCGGTGACCGACGAGAACAGTTCTTCCAACGCCTGCCGAGGATCTCGCGTGGAGACCGAGAGGGCGAACACGGCCTCGCTGGAAACGTATTCGGCTGACGCTGCCGCACCGGGGGTGGCGAGCCAGGAGGCGATGCCGGTACGCGCGCCCTGGAAGGCGACGGTGGCCGAGTTTTCGTCCTGCCCGTTCATGAAACGCTGCTCGAAGAACACGTAGCGCACGTTCTGCGCGCCGATCATGCTGACATTCTGGTCTTGCGCCAAATGCTGGAATGATGCCGCATCGAGACCCAGCAGCCAGCCGACGCCATTCTGATAGCGGCGTGTGATTTCGGAAGCGAAGGGAGACGAGGCGCCGGTACCCATTTGCGCGGAGAACTGCGCGAGGTCCATTGGGGTATCGGCGATGACAAGCAAGCCCTGCGAGATTTGGTAAGGGAATTTTTCCGGAAGTTCCGCCGTGAGACGATCCATCGCTGCCTTAAGGCGATCGACGCGGTCCGGCTGCACCTGAGCGAGCAGCACGGGGTTGTACTGTTGCGGGTCGGCCGTGCTCTTGAGGAACATAAGAACCACTTCGTCGCCGAGGAGCGGCGTGACCGCCTGCAGACGGTCGAGCGCCTCGCGCAAATCCTGGCCGTGCTCGGAGGTCCACCATTCGTTCAGGACGGTGTTTTCGCGAGCGCGTTGTTCCACCAGACGCATCGCCTCGCGCAGCGTGCCATCGAGGTTCGGGATAGCGGCGTAGACCACGGCGCCGGCGGGCAGGTAGCGCAACAGTTTGGCTTCCGTGCGCAGCGCCGCCTGTGGCAGAGCGGCGAGTTGTTTTTCGATGCCCACGAATTCGGCCAGCAAGGCGAAGTATTTCTCGGCGTCCTGGCTCCAGGCGATGGCCTGGCGGACGGGGACCCGCGACAGAGCGGCGTTGGTCGCCGACTGCGTACCGGCGGTCAATAGTTTGTTCGTACCCGGCTGGGTGACGGCCACGGAGCCTTCGACCACCGAGACCAGCGAACCGGCGGTGCCGCTGGAGACGGCGAAAATCGTCCCCTTCACGGAAGCTGTTGTGTCATTCGTGACGACGCGTAGATGACCGCGTCTCTGTTTGGCAGCCTGCACGATCACATCGCCGTGATGGAGCACAATAGTCTGACCGCTCCAGGCGGCCTGTAGAGCGAGCTCCGTGCGCTGATTCAATTCCACGCGCGACCCGTCGGCCAGTTGCAGCACGGCGCGAGAACCCGCACCAGTGCGCACAACTTCCATTTCCGACAACGAGGCTCCGGGCTGAATCCCATTACCCTGTAGCCGTTGTAGTACGCCGGCGACTGAAACCACGGAAGCCCTCGGGCCGGAAGGGGCAAACGCGGAATCAATGGTGTCGCGTCCTAGGTAGAGCGCGGCGGCGGCAACGGCAGCAGCGGCCGCATAACGCATCCAGCCGGCCATTTTCACCGTACGGCGCGGCTGCACCATCGTCAGCACCTTCTGTTCGCTATCGGATCCGTCCAATATGCGGCGGCATTCCGCGCAACGGCCCAGATGATCGTCGATGAGAAGGCGACGGGCTGCAGTCAGCTCACCGGCGCGATAAGCGCCGAATTCCGGACGGAGCTCGGCGCATGCAAGAGATGTAGAGTGGACAATCTGCCGCCAAACCCGCTCGCGAGCCGCGGCCACCTCTTCGGACGGTGCGCGAACTTCCCGCAATTCGTCCAAAATTTCGTCAAATCGTTCCTCGGTCATGGCCTGGGCTCCTTCACCTGCTCAAATCTTTCTTTAGGACGGCGCGAATGCGATGCAGCCTGCTGCCGATGGTCCCCCGCTCCACCTGGAATTGCTCAGCCAGCTCATCGTAGGAATATCCTTCGAGATAACAAAGGACGAAAATCTCCGCGTCTTCCGTGGGCAATTTAGCCAGCGAGCGCCGCATGCGTTCCTTGAGTAACGCCGTGCTTTCCTTGGCAGAGTATTCGCGGCCGGCGTCGAGTTCCACCTCGGAAAGCCACTTCTTCCGCCGCAGGACGTCGATCGAGGCGTTAATCGCCGCGCGGCGAAAGTACTTATCAAGGGACTCCGACGGTCCGGTGCTGTACCGGTTGTTCAGCATGCGCAGAAAGACGACTTGCAGCACGTCCTCCGCATCCGCCGTGTTCCCGGCAACCCGCAGCGCCGACTGGTAGACGGTTTCCGAGTAGCGTCTATAGAGCTCCTCTACTTCGGGTGGTGGTTTCACAAAAACTGGTGTCGCAGTGATGGCCGGGATTGCCGTTCCCATTTATCGGTCCTCACCGCTTTATACGAAGGCTAAGGGTGAATTATTGCAGGAAGCGTGAAAATTCGGCGGCACTCCCCAAGCT
>DASRHX010000600.1:0-2844 GCA_035650295.1 Bryobacteraceae bacterium
ACGGCCGCATGCAGCTCGACGTCAACTTCGAGGTCGGGACAAACCAAGACACGTCCAACGTGCTCACTCAAAACCGCGTCGGCATCGCTCAAGCGCGCTTGCCCCAGGAGGTCACCGCCCAAGGAGTCACGGTCAAAAAGCAAAGTCCCAGCATTTTAATGGTCATTTCACTCTACTCACCTAACGCGAGCTATGACGCGAACTTTCTCACGAACTACATAACGATTAACTTGAAGGATCAATTGCTGCGCATCCGCGGTGTCGCTCAGGTCGACCTGTTTGGCGGCTCCGACTACAGCATGCGGGTGTGGCTGCGGCCTGACAGGCTCGCGAGACTCGCTCTCACGCCCTCGGATGTCATCTCCGCAATTAGAGAGCAGAACTTGCAAGCTCCCGCTGGTCAGGTCGGCATGGCGCCTTCGCCGAAGGACCAAGAGTTTACCTATACGGTGAGAGCCCCGGGCCGGCTCGTCAATCCCGAGGAGTTTGAGAACATCATTCTCCGTCAAACGGAGACCGGCGCGCAGATCCGCATCAAGGACATTGGCCGCGCCGAGTTGGGCGCCGAGAATTACAAATCCTTCGGTCGGCTCGACGGCGAATCCGCCGGGATCATGGCCGTGTATCTGCTGCCGGGGGCAAACCAGCTCCAGGCCGCCCATGCTATCTACGACGCGATGAAGAATGCCAAGACGCTATTTCCGCCGGACCTGGACTACAAGATTGTCTATGACACAACGCCCGCCGTCGAAGCCTCCATCGAAGGAATCGTTCATACTTTTTTAGAGGCGGTCGTCCTGGTCACGCTCGTCGTCTTCATCTTCCTGCAAAATCTACGCGCGACCATTATCCCGCTTCTCACCGTGCCGGTTTCGCTGATCGGCACGTTCATCTTCTTCCCGGCTCTCGGTTTTTCGCTGAACACTCTTTCGATGTTCGGCCTCGTGCTCGCCATCGGTATCGTTGTCGACGATGCCATCGTCGTGGTGGAGGCGGTAATGCACCACATCGAGCATGGCATGAGCCCAAGGGATGCGACGATTCAGGCGATGAAGGAAGTCTCAGCCCCGGTCATTGGGATCGCGCTTATCCTCTCAGCCGTATTTATTCCCGTGGCTTTTCTCGGCGGCCTCACTGGAAGCATGTATCAGCAGTTCGCACTGACGATTGCTATCTCCGTGCTGCTCTCGGCTTTCAATGCTTTGTCGCTCTCACCCGCGCTGTGCGCCCTATTCCTCAAGGCGCCAAAACCGAGGCGCGGTCTGCTGGGAAGATTCTTCGGCGGATTCAACAGGGGTTTCGACCGGGTGACGAAAGGTTATGTTAGTGGAAGCCGGCTCCTAGTGCGCCGCGCGTGGTTCACCATAGTGATCGTTGCTGTCGTGGCGGTCGGGGCCGGACTCTTCGGTGGTGCATTGCCTGCGGGTTTTGTGCCCGAAGAGGACCAGGGGGTATTTTCCATCAATGTTCAGCTTCCCCCTGGATCGTCGCTCGAGCTCACCAGCGGAGTCCTAGCCAAAATCGAGGCGATCCTCGCCAAGACCGATGGAATTGACTCCTACAACGCGATCGGCGGTTATGGAATCCTGACCAGTTCCTTTCAACCGAACTTTGGCTCCTTCTTTGTGCGGCTCAAGCCATGGGAGGAACGCCACGGCGAAGCACTGCATGTCCGTGGTGTCATGGCCACCCTTCAGGCCGAACTTAGCCGAATCCCCGATGCCGTCGCCTTTCCATTCAACCTGCCGACGATTTCCGGATTTGGCGCCGCGAGCGGCTTCAACTTCATGCTCCAAGACCGCAGTGGTACGTTGACTGTCCAACAACTGGGCGAGCAGGCGCAGAGCTTCATGGAGGCGGCGCGCAAGCGCCCGGAGTTGGCCAACCTCTTCACCTCCTTCAATCCGAACTATCCCCAGGTCAAGGTGGAGCTTGATCGCGAGAAGGCGCGCAAACTCGGGGTACCGGTCAACGAGGTGTTTCAGGCCATGTCCGCAGTCCTTGGTGGCTCCTATGTCAACGACTTCAACCGCTTCGGCCGCCTCTTTCGCGTCTACGTTCAGTCCGAGGCCGACTTCAGACGGCAGCCCAAGGATATCGGCGATATCTACGTGCGCAGCCGGACCACAAACGCGATGATTCCGCTTTCCACGCTGGTGACCATAACGTCTGAGAGTGGGACCGAGGTTACTTTTCGCTTCAACCTGTTCCGCACCGTCGAGATCACAGGCATCTCCGGTCCCGGCTACAGCTCCGGACAATCACTTGCCGCCCTCGAAGATGTTTTCAAACAGACCATGCCGCGGGAGATGGGCTTTGCTTATTCAGGAATGTCTTATCAAGAGAAAGTGGCGCCGGCCGCGGGCCCGACATTTGTTCTCGCCATCGTGTTCGTATTCCTGCTCTTGGCCGCGCTCTACGAGAGTTGGCGCTTGCCCTGGGCGGTTCTGCTGGGCTCGCCGCTGGTTGCCTTGGGCTCGTTCTTCGGGGTCTGGCTGATGGGCTACGATAACAACGTTTACGTTGCCATCGGCAACATCATGCTGATTGGCTTGGCGGCGAAGAACGCGATCCTGATCGTGGAGGTTGCAAAAGCGAAACATGAGGAAGGCAAGTCTGTCGAAGAATCATCCCTGGAAGCGGCGCAGCTGCGTTTTCGGCCGATCCTTATGACCGCATTTGCCTTCATCTTAGGCGTTGTGCCTTTGATGATCGCAAGCGGCGCTGGCTCCGGCGCGCAGAACGTCATGGGCACTGCCGTCTTTTGGGGGATGCTGGTCGCTACCGCTCTCGGGGTTTTTCTCATTCCAGGAAACTTCGCCTTCGTAGAGGGGTTGGGGAGAA
>DASRHX010000601.1:0-6530 GCA_035650295.1 Bryobacteraceae bacterium
TGCCGCGCTCGCGCAGGCGTATGCGGCTTCCGGTGCACGGCAGAAAGCCACACAGGTTCTGGACCGGCTACTGTCGCTAGCGGCGAAGCGCTACGTCTCGGCTTATTCAATTGCTACAGTGTACGCGGCGCTCGGCTCGCGGAATGAGGCGCTTGCCTACCTGGATAGAGCCGCAACGGAACGCTCCAGCCGTGTCGTTGAAGTCAAGTACGAGCCGATCTTTGCGCCTCTCCGGAACGAGCCTTTCTTCCAGGCGCTGTTGAAGCGAATCGGGCTGTAGCGGAGCAGGTTCCACCGTGAAACGCCCGTATGTCCGCGATCTAGGGGAAGTTCATGCGGCGGAGCAACACCTGCCACCGTGGATCCGAATGGAGAGGGTCGAGTGCCGGATCAGTTTTTACGTAGACGCCCAGACCGTCACGAACTTCCGTATTTTTGAACAGCAATCGAAAGGCTTCGTCCTTATCGCCAAGGGCAGCGTGCAATCCCGCTATTAAGAATGCGTCCCCGTCTGTGCTTCGCAACGTGCCGAGGATTTGCATCGCATCCTTGCGTTTGCCCATCCGGGCATAAATGCGCGCCACTCGAGGGCTGTGTCCAGGCGGACGGTTCCGCAGTGTCCGGACCTTTTCATTCAGGGCAAGCGCCTCGGTATACCTGCCCATTTCCTCATATACGTCCGCCAGTCGCGCATACGCGCCAGGGCTCTGGGGTTCGAGTTCGATGGCCCGGTTCAGATGGGAGATGGCGGCTTCAAATCGGCGCGCGCGGTACAACACCCTGCCAAAGCCTGATTGTACGGTCGACGACAGCGGATCCAGTTGTTCAGCGCTTTGGATATGGGCCACCGACTCAGAGAAACGCCCCAGCGCCATGAATAACATCGCGGAGAAGAAGTGCGCATCCAGGTTGTTCGGATCGATTTCCAGCGCGCGGGCGAAATCTTTCTCCGCGCCCGCCCAATTCCAGTCGTAATACTTGAGGCGGCCCATCGACACGTGCGCTTCAGCAAGCCGCGGATCGAGCTCCAAGGCCTTTCGCGCTGCAGCGTTTGACGGAATCTGAACTTCCCGGAAAGTTTTCGCCCCCCATATGGCGCGCCACCACCAGGCATGGGATAAACCGGCATGTGCGGCCGCGTATCCAGGATCGAGACGCGTCGCGCGCTCGAAGTGATCGACCGCCCGCGCCAGGTGTTCCTCGGTCAGCTTCCAAAGGTGATACTGCCCTATTAGATACTCTTGATAGGCGGCAGCGTTGACCGTGCCGGCTGCAGCCATCCGGGCACGCTCCTCCGCGGTGACCTGAATCCGGATCTCTTCGGCGACCGCGCGCGACACCTCACTCTGCAACTTTAGAATGTCCGTCAGCTCGCGCTCGTATTCCCGCGCCCACAAGTGCGCATCCGTCCGCGCATGAATCAACTGCAGGCTGATCCTTACGCGATCGCCCGTGTGTTGCACCGAGCCCTCGATCACCGCATCGACATTCAGCGACCGGGCAATCTCGGGCAGAGACGTTCGGGCCCCTTTGAAGCGCATCACAGAGGTCCGCGACACGACTCTCAGCGCGCGATTTCGGGCCAGGTTGCCGATGAGCGCCTCCGTCATGCCGTCAGCGAAGTACTCCTGAGCTGGATCGCTCGACAGATTGTCTAGTGGCAACACGGCGAGTGACGTTATCTCCGGTTTGGTGGTTCGGACGGGAAGCAGAACGTACGCGCCGATCCCAAGCAGCGCCAGAACTGCGAGTCCGCCCAAAACCAACGGCTTACGCGCGGAAGTACGCTGTTCTAACCAGGAGTCATCTTCCGGAGGCGTCGCGGCGGGCGCTACCTCTAACTTCTCGCCATTCCCTCGTACTTCCCGGACCTCCGCGACGAACTGATATCCGCGGGTGGGCAGGGTAATGATGTATTGATGCTCGTCGGGTTTCTCCCCTAGAGTTTTCCTCAAGATGGAGATGTTCCGGGTGAGTCCTCCTTCCTCCACAACGGTGTCACCCCAAAGTTGCTTGAGCAGTTCGTCTTTCGTGAGTGTGCGCTCACGATTGTCGACGAGTACAAGGAGCGTCTCCAGAACCTTCGGAGCCAGCGGCACAGGTTCGCCGTCGCGCAACAGTCGCCGCTTGGCGACATCCAAGAAAAAGGGCCCGAACTCGTACGCAGTTCGCAATTGTTCACTCATTTGCTCACCGGAACAATTCCGAAGAAAAACGAAGGTGCTTGCTAAGGTATTGTAACCAGCTGTCCCCCTAGTATCCCCTGCGTGGAGCCTCCGCTTGAGTCGCGGCAACTATATCACACGCTCGCGGCGAGGAAAGCACCCACATGAAGGGAAAAGTTTATGGAACGCAATAGGTGCAAGGTTACTAGGATCATTTTCATGATGGGGTTAACCCTCCTCTCTTCTCCTGCTGCCGAGCACGGGCAGGAGCCTTCCTCAGATGGGCCCGCCTCCGCCAACCAGGTGCTGGAGTGGAATCAGATCTTCATCGATACGCTCATTGCGGCGAATACGGCAAACTCGTCCAGTCAGCGGCTCGGAGCGATCGTTCATACCGCGATCTTCGACGCCTACAACGGCATCGAACAGCGTTATACGCCACTTTTCGTCCGCGATATGGGCCCTCACAGAGCTTCGCGCGAATCTGCGGTCATCGCCGCAGGATACACGGCGCTAGTGGGCCTCTTTTCGTCTCAAAGGCCGGCGCTGGACGCCCGTTATGAAGCTTCTCTAGCGGCGCTTCGCCTGCGTTGCGAGGACCAAGTTCCGGAAGAGCGGACTTCGTGCGGGAATCGTATCGATCGCGGTATTGATTGGGGAACCGGCGTAGCCCAGGCAGTGCTTGCTTGGCGGGCTTCAGATGGGTTTAGCGCGACCTACCCTGCATTTAACGGCGGGACGGCGGTCGGCCAGTGGCGCCCGACGCCCCCGGCGATGGGATCGATGAGCGCGCAGGGGCTGGCATTCACCGATATGTTCGTCTTGGTCAGCAATACCCAATTTCGACCGGGACCGCCGCGGAGTCTGAGCAGCCAAAGATATACCGACGATTTCAATGCCGTAAAGGCCCTTGGCCGCGCGACCGGATCGACCCGTACTGACGACCAGACGGCGCTTGCTGTGTTCTGGGAAGGGAATGCAAGTGTCCATTGGAATCAGGCCGCAAACCAGATTGCGCGAGCCAACCATCTGTCCCTTTCCGCAACCAACCGGCTCCTAGCTGTACTGAACATTGCGATGGCCGATGCTGCGTTCACCATCTGGAGCGCGAAGCGGTTCTACAGTTCCATGCCGGTCGATGTGACCTGGCGGCCGGTGACTTCAATTCCGATGGCGGACACCGACGGCAATCCGGATACCACGGCCGATCCTGCCTGGCTGCCCCTTGTCAACACCCCGTCCCACCCGGAATATGCTGCTGGGCACCCAAGCCTCAATGGTGCTGCTGCAACCGTTCTCCTCAGTCACTTCCGGCGTCGGCAGACTTTTACGTTGACCACCGCCGGTCAACCGGCCCGCACGTACTCCAACATCGCGCAAGCGCGTTCGGACGGTAACACTGCCCGGATCTGGGGTGGAATGCACTATCCGAGTACAGTCCAGATCAGCGACGGCGTAGGCCAGGCCATCGCCCACTATGTCAATCAAAACTCGATGCAACGGCTCCGCCGCTCTCATCATCCTCATGGTCTCCAATGGAAAGAATGAACGGCTGGAACCGCGAGATACGCACCCCACCAGCGCGACCGAGAGAACGGCACACGGGTCGATTGCCAGAGTGGGCACCGGGCTGGAACTAGCGCTCCGGCCGCGAGACACGCCAGTCAATCACGATGGCTGAGATATCCCGATTCCCGGACCGCAAGACAATCTTCTGCCAGTTATTTTGAGCCGAGGGGACTTCTTCGACCGTTAGCTCGGCGGCCCGCTTCTCATCGCGCTTGTAGACTGTCCGAAGCCAGCCATTACCCGGGCCGGGCGCTTCCGGAGTTTGTTTCTCGTCCGAAAGCTGGCTTGCGTACACGTTCATGGCTCCGCGCGAAAGACTGGCAGGGTAGGCGCTGATCCTGACAGGCACATTGGGAAGCTCGCCCGTCAGATCTCCCCGAGACGCGCGATTTCCATCGATCAGGACTGTCGAGTGAGCGGTCATTACGCCTGTCCAGATTAGACGGCCAGATGCGGGTCCACGATATACCGATTGGGGCTTTTGAGCTTGTGCTTCACTGCGCGGCGCGTCGCCACCCGCGGGAACGACGGGCGTGGGAACGGACGGCGCGGGTACGAGAGCGGCCGATACGGTCGCTCCCTTCGACTCGGCCTCGGGAACCGGCTTCGCCGGAAGCTCCGGCACGCGTCCCGACTTGGAAATCTCCGCTGGGGCTGTACTTTCAGGTTTCTTTGGCTCCGCTGGAGGAAAAGGGGACTCGCGAGCTGCCGATGCCGGCGCTCGTGGAGGGGTCGTGTTCGTAGCTGTATAGGGTGTCGGCAGTGGTCGGGTTCCCGCGACGGGCGTGGAGCGCGGTGGGATCGGAGCGAGACCGACCAGCCGCATTAACTCCTGCTCCGTGCCTCCTTCGTCGCGATACACGAGCAGCCGGATCTCAATGTCGGGCGACTTGCGATAGTAAATGAGGCGTCCGTTGCGCAGTAGTTCCGGACTGAGCTGCGTCTCGGACTTTTCGCCTCCATCCAGAATGGACAGAAGAGCTCTTTGCGAGGCCAGAACGAAATCCGCATCTCGATTCCATTCGATGCTGACGGCTCCATCGCGATCGATTGCGCGCAGACCGAGGGTCCGGCGATCTCCGGCAGACGGTCTTAGTACGGAGAGAACTCCGGCGAGCGCCCCAACAAGCGCCCCAAGAAGTAGGAAAGCGAATACCCATCCCCTTCCCGAATTGGACGGCTGAGAAATTGCGTTGGATGGCTGAGGATTGGTGTTGGGTGGATGCGAAAGGGCGACTTCCGGCGGCGGACCGACTGCCAAAGCTAGGGGGACATCGGCTGTCTCGGTTACCACCGGCTTGCGTTGCAGTGGCAAGAGGTTAAACGTTTCATAGGGCGCTTCGCTTCGCAGAGCTCCGGACGCGTCCCGAAAGAAGAACCCCACTTCAGCCTGTCCGACCGTTGCCGGACACAGCACCATTGCTATCTGCCATGGTTGCGGAAAGTGGCGGTCATAGAGACCTATGTCCTGGGAGGAAAGGCAAACTCCGGACCGGGTGTGAGAACGATACCAACCCACTGGCTGGAGTCCTTTCAACTCAGGGTCGGCCCCTGCTTCCTGAATCAGCCTTTCCAGATCGACCTCATCCTTCTCGGACAGGATGAAGCCAGGACCCAGGGCGTGCTCGCTTTGGAATGCACGGCTCTTAACGATACGGATCTCGCTGCCGTGCCGTAGCCCAAACAAGACCCCGCCGACCTCCACTCCTCCATGCCGGAGGAGATTCAAGCCCGCTACTGCCTCCGCCCGGATCGAATCGAGAACTTCGATGGAGTACTCAATCGCAAGCTCGCCGCCGTTTGGTGACCAGCGAGCAACCCCGTCGTGTCGCACACTTCGGGCTGCCGTAGCCATGTTCCTGGCCCAAGCAACCTAGTTGCCATTTGGAAAATCGATTGCTTATTGACTCATTACGATGCGGCTGCTCGTTGCAATTTGGTTGGCTGTTCTTCCGTCCAGCGCTCAGAAACTCAACATTCGGCTGGTCGAAGGACAGGGCGCGATCAATGTAATCGACGACAAGACGGACCGGCATTTCGCTATCCTCCTGGAAGAGAGATACGGTGTACCTAGGAAAGAAATACCCGTTACTTTTACAGCACCCAGCACGGGCGCGAGCGGGTCCTTCAAGGGCGATAGCCGGAGTATCACCGTAAAGACAGACGAGAGAGGATACGCTGTCGCCCGCGGCTTCCGGCCGAACAAGGTGGCGGGCAAGTATAACGTTGCCGTTACTGCGGCAGTCCCCGGCGGCGGCGCGCTGCACAGCACGATTGCGCAGACGAACGCTCTCCCCTCGGAAGAGGAAGAAGAGAAAGAGAACAGGCTGCTGGCTCCAAGGAAGCTGTTCGGGAAATTGCGTTCGACTGTCGCCGGCTTGTTCAGCAAGTGAGACCAAACCACCGACGTCCAGCTTGGAAAGACGACTGTAGAGTGGGCCGCTGCATCAGTAAGATACAGCGGCCATTTGTGTGGTGTGGAGAACAGGACTTGAACCTGCACGAGATTGCTCCCGCTGGCACCTCAACCCAGTCATCACAGCCGATCCCACACGATCACAACCACATACGAGCCGCCCAGGCATGTGATCGCACCCATCGAGCCGGATGAACGGCACAAACACGACACAAAATAGCAACGACGTGAAGCGAAAGCGAGGCGGACTTTCGCCTTGATAAAATACGATTCTCCCCAGAAATTCTCTTCGCCGGGATCTTTAATGAAAAAGCTGTTCACAGAGCGCTACGGCATGACGGAACCCCGCATCAAGGAGGAGCTCGACGTTGATCTTGCGA
>DASRHX010000602.1:0-6892 GCA_035650295.1 Bryobacteraceae bacterium
AGCGGCGCCATGTCCGCCGAATTCGGCTTCACCGCCGGCGGCACCATCAACCTCATCACCAAATCCGGCACAAATAGTTTTCACGGCACCCTCTACGAGTTCTTCCGCAACGACAAGATGGATGCCCGCAACACCTTCGCCGTACGCCGCCTTCCCCTCCGCTACAACCAGTTCGGCGGATCCATCGGCGGACCTGTCATCAAGAACCGGACGTTCGGCTTCTTCAATTGGGAGGAGTACCGTCTGCGCTCCAGCGCGCCTCGCATTGCCAGCGTTCCGATATCAGAATGGCGCGCCGGCAACTTCAGCAACCTCCGCAACGCGACTGGCACATTCATTCCCATCTACGATCCGGCCACGACGCGCGCCAATCCCAACGGCGCCGGCCAAGTCCGCGACCTTTTCCCCGGCAATATCGTTCCCACCGGCCGCTTCGATCCCATCACGCGTAAGATCCTTGACTTTTGGCCAGCGCCGAATCGCGCGCCGTCAAACGCCTTCACTTACGCCCAGAACTTCCAGGACGCCGCACTCACGCGCGTCGATTGGACCCAGTGGAACATCCGCGTCGACCACCGGCTTACCGACTCGAACTCGATGTTCTTCCGCTACACCTCGGCGCAACACCAACCTTCCGGCAACGCCATCTTCACTGACCCCACTGTCGGCCAGGTTCGCATCGACGACCAGATCAACCGCAACGCAATGTTCTCTGACACTCACACCTTCAGCCCCACCATGTTCAATAACCTCCGCGTCGGGATAATGCGCCAGGCTTTCGTCTTCGCCTCCGTCAACGCTGGCAAGGATTGGCCGCGCAAACTTGGCCTCCCCGCTAGCGTTCCCTCGGACCAGTTTCCGCAAATCGATTTCGGCTTCGGCCCCATAGGCGGTCAAGCCTACGGTACACGCACGTCGCTCAATTGGGACCTCCAGGACATGGTCACGAAGATCGTCGGCAACCACACGTTGAAACTCGGCTTCAACTACCGCATCTTGTACGGCGGCAACCGCCAAGGCGCCGCGCTTTCAGGTGATTTCGCCTTCGCCGGTCTCACCAGCAATCCTCAGGCCCCGGCCGGCACCGGCTACACCATGGCCCAGTTCCTAACCGGTGATGTCAGCACCGCCTTCATTGATCGCATTCTCGGCAATTCGTGGCACGGCGACGCCATTAGCACCTTCATCCAGGACGACTGGAAGGTCAGCCGCCGCCTCACTCTCAATCTCGGCATGCGTTGGGACTGGCAACAAAAGCCCTATGAGCGCAACAACGGCCAGATCAATTTCGATCTCACCGGACGCGCCGGCAACAGCCAGTTCATTGGCACCACCGTGTATGCCGGCCTGAACGGGCAGCCGCGCACGTTCCTGGACGAGGACTACAACGACTTCGGCCCTCGCTTCGGCTTTGCGTTCGATATCTTCGGTAACGGCAAAACGGTTTTTCGTGGCGGCTACGGCGTCTATTACCCGTCGATCTTCTTCCGTAATTTCCTCGGCGACGTTAACCTTTTTTCCAGCAACCGCACGACCTACAGCGCCGCCGGCGCAGGGCTGCCTGCTTTCAAATTCAGTAACGGGTTCCCCTTCCCGTACACTGAATCGCCTGGCGCAGCCGCCGGTCCCTACGCGCTGCTCGGTCAGGCCGTCAACGTGACCGAGCGCGATGGTACCACGCCTCTTTCGCAACAGTGGAACGCCTCTCTTCAGCAGCAACTCGGCAACTGGTTGATCGACGCCACCTATGCCGCCAACAAGGGCAATCATTACATTGCTGCAAGCTACAACCTCAATCAGGTGAAACCGGAAGTCCGCTTTCAGCTCAAGCAGGAGCTCAACACTCCAGTAGCCAATCCTTACGCCGGCCAGATTCCTGGCGGTCTCGGCGCGGCCACCATCCCGCGCGAACGCCTGTTGATGGCCTACCCCTACTACAGCAGCGTGAACGTTCGTAATCCCCGCTACGGCAACTACACGTCTCACCAGTTGCAACTCGCCGTCACCCGTCGCATGTCTCATGGGCTGCTCGTGAACTTCGCCTACACCGCTGGAAAACGCATGAGCGATTCCCACGATACTCCGGTCAACTTCGGCTCGGTCGCCCCCGAACAAATTGGTGACATCGGATTCCAGGACGGCCTGTACAACCGCCAGTTGAACAAATCCCTCGACCCGGCCGACGTCTCACAGCGCCTTGTCACGAGCTTGCTGTATGAGCTTCCATTCGGACAAGGCAAGACTTTCGCCCCCACCAATGGCGTCGTGTCCAGGATTGTCGGCGGATGGCAGGTGAATATGATCAGCGTAATGCAAACTGGCATTCCGCTCACCATCACCGGCGCGAACAACCAGCAGGCAAACCGTCCCAACTCCACCGGTGTGAGCGCTGCGCTGCCACGTGGAGAACGTACACAATACCGCTGGTTCGACACATCGCAATTCGTCAACCCGCCGGACTTCACTTTCGGCAACGTCGGCCGCGCGCTCCCCGACGCCCGCCACCCCGGCGTCGTCAACTTCGACGTGTCCCTGATCAAGGACACGCGCATCACCGAACGCTTCCGCATTCAGTTCCGGGCTGAATCGTTCAACATCGCAAACCATGTCAATCTTGGACTTGTGAACGACACATTCAGCCCTGGCCCGGACGGCAGGAACGCCAGCGCCACGTTCGGCACGGTTGTCACCGCGCGTGACGCACGCGTTAATCAACTTGGTCTTAAATTCATCTTCTAATCCATGCTGCCTCTAGCGGTCACATTCGTTTCGCTCGGTCTCCTCACTTTCCCGCAAGGCGAGGAGATCGGGCCCATGTCCGCCGTCGCTATTGGACGGCATGACGAAATCTACGTGCTCCATCGTGGCCCCAAGCCGCTCATGGAGTTTGACAAGTCGGGCAAGTTTGTCAAGAGCTGGGGCGAGGGACTGTTCGAGCTTCCGCATGGCCTTCGCGTTGCCCGCGACGGAACCATCTGGACCACGGACAATAAGAAGAACAACCTCCGTCAGTTCTCCACCGACGGCAAGCTTCTGCGCACCCTCGAGGCCGGATTCAAGTCACCCGACGACATGGCGTTCACCTCTGGTGGCGACATTGTCGTAGCTGACACTGGCAACGCGCGTATCGTGCGGCTCTCAATCAAGGGCGACGTCGTCACGTCGTGGGGTAAGAAAGGCAAGGAGCCAGGCGAATTCGCGACCGCCCACGGCCTTGCGATCGACGCACAGGATCGCATCTATGTGGCCGACCGCGGCAACAACCGCGTCCAAGTATTTACGAGCGACGGTAAGTTGCTCCACGTGTGGACAGGTTTTGGAAATCCGTTCGGCCTGCATGCGACGCGCGGCCAACTGATCGTATCCGACGGCGATGCCCATCGCATGACGCACCTTTCCCTCAAGGACGGCTCTATCGCCGGACAATGGGGTGATCCACAAATGCTGCAGCTGCCGCACCTCATGGCAGAGGACTCCAAAGGTGTTCTCTACATCGCCGAAGTGAACGGCAAGCGTGTACAGAAGTTCAAGCGGAGATAGAATCGAGACAGATCATGCGCTACCTAGCTCTCGTTGTCGCCCTTCCACTCCTGGCCCAGCAGAGCGAGCATCGTCAGGACGTTGTCGATGCCGCGCATCGCGGACTGTTCCAAAAGAAGGAAGAGAAGAGCAAAACTGCGTCCGCACTGACGGCCGAGGCTGCGACTGCGCGGCCGGGCGGTGCGATGAAGAGCCCGGCGGTGCTGCGGCGCAACTTCATCGACGAGCACATCTTCGGCCGCATGCAAAAAGACGGCGTGCCCCATGCGGGCTTGGCAACCGACGAGGAGTTCGCGCGGCGCGCCTGGCTCGATGCCACGGGGCGCATCCCGTCGTATGAAGATCTGACCGCATTTTCCAAGGACACCGATCCGGCGAAGCGATCGAAGCTGGTGGACCGGCTCCTGGCAAGCGACGGTTTTCTCGATAAGTGGACTTATTACTTCGAGGACCTTTTTCGCGCTGGCAGCCGCATGGGCTACGGCCTAAACCTCTTTCACTATTGGCTGCGAGAGAACTTGAAACTGGACCGGCCCTATAACGAGGTCGTCACCGAACTGCTCACGGGCGGCGGAAAGACCAGTTTCTCCGTTCCCGGCGGCCTCTACTTCGCCCGCGACTTCGTCAAAGCCAAAGATGACCCCGAACAGCCCGACGGCATGGACCTCGTTAACATTCCCGACACAGTCGATGAGTTTACCGTCACGTATTCGAAGGTATTCCTAGGAATGAACTTGGCGTGCATCTCGTGTCACGACGGAAAGCATCATTTGGAGAAGGTAAATGTGTTTCTGACCGGTAAGAAGCGCGAAGACTTTTTCCGCCAGGCGGGATTTTACGGCAAGACTCGCCAGATCATGAACTGGGAGTATGGATACCAGGCGAACACCGAATACACGGTGGACGATCTGGCTCCCGGGTACGACACCAAAGCGGAGAGCATCGTGCGCGTACCGCGTTCAGGAGGCAAAGGCGATCCAGCATTCATCCTCACAGGCGAACAGCCCAAGCCTGGTTTGAACGAACGCGACGAGCTGGCGCGGATCATGACCAGCCACATCCAGTTTTCCCGTGCGTTCGCAAATCGAATTTGGGCTGAATTGATGGGGTTCGGCATTGTGGAACCAGTCGACGAGTTCGATCTGGCGCGCTACGACCGTAAAAGTCTTCCAGAAGGTTGGACGCTTCAGCCCTCGAATCCAGAGTTGCTGGACGCCATGGCCGTGGAGTTTCAGGAGAGCGGTTATAGCTTCAAGAAACTGGTCCGTGCAATCATGCTCTCCAGCGCGTACCAGCTTTCGTCCAACTTCGAGGGCGAATGGAAAGAGGAGTTTGCGCCATATTATGCGCGCAAATTCGTGCGCATGCTCAGCGCTGCCGAACTGCACGATGCAATCGCCCTCGCCACGGCGCGGCCAGCTGATTTTTCAAGCGGCGAGTCAAAGGTTCCCTTGGTGCAGATGATGTCGGAGCCCAAGAAGGCCGACAAACAGACTCAGGGATTCATGAAGGTGTTCGGCCAGTCCAACCGCGACGACATGCCGAAGAAAGCACCGCCGTCGTCACTGCAGGCCATGCTGCTCATGCAGTCGAAGCTCGTCACCGATCGCGTGCTGGCGATGAACGGCAGCCGTGTAGAGCAACTATTGAAAGAATCCCCCAATGATGGGGCGTTGGCGGAAAAGCTCTATCTAGTGACCATTTCGCGAAAGCCGAGCAAGCCGGAGTTGGAGGTGGCGACGAAAGCGCTCGCCAACGACCGGCGGCGTGGTGCCGAAAACCTGCAATGGGCACTGATCAACAGCCCGGAATTTCTTTTCAACTACTAGGTGGACTCATGCAGAAACGGATGAGCGATCTCTTCCCTGCCCGGCGCGACATTCTCCGTCTGGGCGGGTATGGTTTGCTCGGCGCATTTGCCGATCAAGCGTTAGTTCCAATGCGGGCGCGGGCGGCGGGCAAGGCGAATCCACGCGGAACAGCACGGTTCTGCGTCGTGATCGAGCTTGCTGGCGCGATCAGCCATCTGGATACGTTCGACTTCAAGGAAAGCAAGGGTACGCCGCAAGACCTGGATGTCCGTCCCATCCGGAACGATTTGTACCTGAGCCACCGTTTGTTCCCGGAGTTGTCCAAAGAGATGGATAAGGTGTCCATCGTGCGTTCGATGAAGAGCCATGAGGTCGTGCATTTTCGAGGGCAGTATTACAATCAAGCCGGGAGGCCGCTGAATCCGGCGCAGGCGCCCGAGATTCCCTCCGTGGGCTCGGTAGTTGCTTACGAATTGGAAGGGCAGCGCCGCGCCACTGACACCTTCCCCACCTATGTTGGCTGCAACCTGGACACGTCCGGTTGCGGCGCACTCTCCACGGGGTTCTTACATCCGAAGCATTCGGTACTCGACATCAATCTGAAGTCGGGCATGGGCGGAACGGCGGTGGATGGCGAGGCGCTCAAGGTTTTAGAGGAACGATACCGTCTGTTGAGCGAACTCGACGAAGCCATGAAGAGCGCGCGCGAGGCACGAGGGCGGTCCTTTACATCGTTCCGCGACTTCCAGGCCAGCGCCTATCAGGTGATGGGCGATCCGCGCTGGCCGAAGGCGTTTCAAATCGCCAAGGAAGAGCGAGAGCGCTACGGCGATAACGAAGTGGGCCTTGGCTGCCTGCTGGCGCGGAACCTGATTCAGGCCGATGCCGGCACGCGCTACATCCACATCACGCACCCCGACTGGGACCATCATCGCAATATTTTCGAGCACTCATCGAAATCCAATCACTATATCCGCTGCAACGAGTTCGACCGCGCGATGGCGAATTTACTGCGGGATCTCGCAGCCGTTCCTTCTCCGCGCGAGAAGAGCAAGACACTGTTGGACGAAACGCTCGTGGTAATGGCTACGGAGTTTGGCCGAACGCCCGGCGCATTGAACGGCATCAAGGGGCGGCATCACTACAACCTTGCTTACCTTTCGCTGTACGCTGGCGGTGGCGTGAAGGGCGGACGAATTATCGGCAAGACGGATGCAGATGGCGCGCAGATCGTCGAGACCGGATGGAAGTTCAAAAAGATGCAGCCGCGCACTGAGAATCTCTACGCTTCCGTGTATTCAGCCATGGGAATCGACTGGAAGAAGGAACTCACAAATACGCCTTCCAAGCGTGCCTACCGCTATGTGGACATCCTGGGCGCGACCGAGTTCGTTAGCGACGACGAGATCGCGGATCTGTTCGTCTGATGCGCGCGCTCATCCTACTCTTCTCCGCCGTCGCTTGCGCCGATGAGGGAATGGTCCTCATTCCAGCGGGCGAGTTCACGATGGGGCGAACAATACTGACCTCGGACGACAAGA
>DASRHX010000603.1:0-11607 GCA_035650295.1 Bryobacteraceae bacterium
AGGAAGAGGTCCACTTTGTGCCCGGCGTCGAGCCAGGAGTAGATTGCGCGCTGCTGCGCGGCGATCTCCGGCATCTTGTCGGGAAGTACGCGGTCCCAGTTACGATTCAGGTCATATCCATTGCGGTTGAAGCGGACGCCCCCATGGGCCAACCCGTCGGGGTCGGCCGTGGGCAGAATCTTCCAAACAATCTTGCGCCTGGCCGCTTTGGCGTCCTCGTCCCGTCCTAATAGCCATCGAACCAGGCCCTCGGCAGCGAACGAGGAACCGGTCTCCCAGGCGTGTTGCCGGAACATCAGCCAGACGACGGGCTTTGGCCCAGGAGCGGCGCCGGGCGCGTCGTGGATGGTCCACAGGCGAAGCGTACGGCCTTCGACGCTCTTGCCGATAGACTCGTCACGGAACGCGCGGTCTTTGCTCGCTTCCTTTGAAAGCGCGGCGACGTGCGCGTTGGTGTACGGAACCTGGTGGGCGATCCATACACGAGGCGATCCGACCAGGAGCTTGAGGCGTAGCGCGGGCTCTTCGAGAAGCCACTCGACTGATGATTCGGGGAGGTAGCTCCAATGGCGCTGGTCCGTGCTCATCAGCGGGCGTGTATGCCGGGTGATGGCGTGCGTGCCGGATTTGTAGTTGTATTCACCCAGTAATTGGACCAGGTCGACGGTAACCCGCTTGCCTTCGGCGCCGTCGATGCGAAAGTAGTACCAACTGGCTTGCCGGTTGCGATTGTCCTGGTCTGCTTGACCGGGAACGCCGCAACGGAAGTGTTCCGGGCCGGAGCGCTCCACCCGGCCCAACGCGCCGCCCTCAAAATCGGCGTGGAAGGTGATGGCGGCTGCAAGGAAGAAGATCATCGAATGGCCCCCGCCGGCTTGATCCGGCTTAACTGTTGTAGCATCAAGGCAAACATGAACAGCAAATCGATTCTATCCCTACTTCTCGCTGCGGCACTGCCCTTGCTGGCGCAGGAGACCTGGACGATCGATACGTCCCACTCCAGCGCCCAGTTCGCCGTGCGGCACATGATGGTGAGCACCGTCCGAGGCACCCTCGGTAAGATCACGGGCACAGTCAAGTTCGACCCCAAGAACCTGCCTGCGTCGTCGGTGGAGGCAAGCATTGACGCCAGCACGATCGACACGCGTCACGCCAAGCGCGATGAGGATTTGCGCGGCCCGGAATTCTTCGATGTGGCCAAATACCCGAAGATGACGTTCCAGTCGACCAAGATCGTTGCGGCTGGGAAGGGCAAGTACAAGATGACCGGCAATCTGACAATGCGCGGTGTCACCAAACAGGTCACATTCGATGTGGAGGGGCCGGTACCTGCGGTCAGCGACGGGAAGGGCGGAAGGAAGAGCGGCGCAACGGCTACGGCGAAAATCAATCGCCGGGAGTTCGGATTGAACTATAACGCTGTGATCGAAACAGGCGGCGTGGTGGTGAGCGACGAGGTGACGATCACACTCGATATCGAGTTGAATCAGGCGAAGGCTTCCTAAATTAACCGCGGGCGTCGGTGGAAACAAAGGTCTTCGAGATATGGTCGTGCCAGGTGAGGGATTCCTCGTCGGCGAGCGCCCACACCAGACCGAGTCCGGCGGCCAGGAAACTGAGTGCGCCGGCGAACAGGCGGGCCACGCGCTGTTCTCGCGAGGGCCGCTGTCCGTCAAAGTTCAGCACGCGAACCGAAGACCAGCGCATACCGGGTGAATCCGTTTCGAGCATCACCCACAGCATCTTGTAGGCGAAGCCCAGCAACAGCGCGGCTGTTATGACCACCGGCAGCGCTTCCATCGTCAAAAGATCGCCGGCCGGGGTAAAGACGAGCGGCAGCAAGAGCAGGCAAAGAGCGATGGAGATCATGCTGAAGTCGAGAAACGCGGCGATCGCGCGATGCTCGGGCAAGGCCACGGGAGCGGCGCAGCAACGGTCGGGCCCTGACGCAGGAATCATGCGCGGTGACGTTTCCAAAGTGCCGAACCCGAAGGACTGTTGTGTTCCCGTCACTGTCCGAGACTGAGACCGGCGCGTCGGTTCCGCTCTGCTAACCCGTTCGCTGTCATGGGCACGCTGCCGATCGGAAGTGTTTGGAACGTAGCCATCCATCGATACGATCTTAGCCGAAAGTACCCGCGAGCGATTTGCCTGCGAGGCCGGAATCGCTCCGCGCATCTCGGTGGCCGAAAACAAGTCTGGTTGGTAGGGGACGCGGCGGGGCGCCTCCACCGGTTCGGCCCGGTTCACCACCGGCTGGCGCGAGGGCGCTATCTCAGGTGCTGGAAGAGCTGAGCCCTGGGCCGGCGGATAATAGACTGGAGCGGAGCGAGGGGGTGCGGATTGCATGCGGCGTCCGCAGCGGACGCAGCGGTGATCGCCTTCCGTATTCGGTGCCTGGCAGTAGCGGCAAGTCATTCGGCCTTCAAGATCCTGGGAAACGGTGCCCAAGCCTCCTCACGTCTCTATCGGTTGTTCAGGGGCCTAAACTTAGGCCATACTAAGGATTCAGTTTGACTCCCCCAACGAAGGTACTAGAAAAACATTCGCTCTATCTTCCTAGCACAATTCGAGTGCTTTGTCACTATGTAATTCGTATCATATTGATTTCAAATACTATAGAGGTCCTAGTACCACAGGTATTTCTCGACCCAAAAGCAGATCCCACCTCTTCCCTTGGCGCTGGCCCCGCCGGAATGGGTCTGTCGGGTCCATTAGGGCCAGTTTACCAACCACCTAAGGGTGATGCCGTAGTTTCGCCCCCCGCAGTAGTAAGAGTGCCGCGCATTGTCACGCTTTCTCCCAGGGAGTTGAACGTGGTGGCGGTCACACAGATCCAAGAGGGCAACTGGATCCGGCTGCGCGGAGCAGCCCAAGTGGAGACCGTTGACTCCCTGCTGCGTGCCGATGAGATCGACTACAACCAGGAAACGGGGGATGTGGAGGCGCGCGGGAACGCGAGCTTCGAGAGCTTGGAACGCGGCGAGGAGCTTGAAGCCGACCGCATTGAGTATAACCTTCGTGAAGAGAAGGGAAAGTTCTACGGGGTGCGCGGCAGCATGCCCGCGCAGGTCGAATTCCGGCCTGGCCTCCTCACCACTGCCAATCCATTTGTGTTTCGTGGCAAATGGGCGGAACGCATCGGCCGCCGTTATATCCTCTATGACGGCTTCATCACGGCCTGCAAACTGCCCAACCCGTGGTGGATTTTGAAGGGCCAGCGTTTCGACATCGTTCCTAACGAGCGCGCGCTGGCCTACAAGCCGATATTCCGCCTGAAAGGCGTGCCTTTGTTCTACACGCCCTACTTCTACAAGTCGCTCGAAGAGCAGCCGCGCAAGAGCGGCTTCCTGATGCCGAACATTGGCACCAGTTCCCGCCGGGGCTACATGTTCGGGCTCGGCTACTTTTGGGCGATCAACCGCAGCTACGACGTCACCTACCGCTCACAATATTTCACGCAACGCGGCTTTGCACATCATGTCGATCTGCGTGGAAAGCCGACGCAGAAGTCCGACTTCAACATGATTCTGTACGGCGTACAGGACAAGGGTAGGAAGTTGGACGATGGGACGCGCCGAAAGGAGGGCGGCTTTCTGCTAACCTTCACCGGCCGCACGGAATTGCCCAAGGGGTTCTATGCCCGCGGCGAGGTGAACTACCTCAGCTCGTTCGTCTTCCGGCAGTCATTCACCGAGAGCTACAACGAGGCCGTATTCAGCGAAGTGCACTCACGCGTGTTCGTACGGAAGGACTGGTCGACCTTTAGCCTTACCACACGCCTGGAGCGCAGCGAAAACTATCAGGGCGAAGATGTGGACGACCGCATCGTCATCCGCCACCTGCCACAGGTGGAGTTCCGTTCGCGCGATCGCGAGGTGGCGCGCGGAATCCCGCTATGGGTTTCCTTCGATTCGGTAGCCGGTATGTTGCGGCGCAACCAGCCTCTCTTTCAAACCCGCCAGTTCGTCGAACGGTTCGATTTCTCACCGCGGCTGATGACCGCGCTGCGCTGGAAGGAATTTTCGCTGCTTCCCTACGTGGGCGTGCGGGAGACGCAGTACGGATCGACCTTTCAGCAGCGGCCCAGCGTGGCGCTGGGAACGCTCGACATCACCGGCCAGGGGCTGCTGCGTAGCTCGCAGGAATATGGCGCCGAAGTGATGTTGCCGGCGGTATCGCGCATCTACAATGCGCCGAAGTGGCTGGGCGGCGAAAAGCTGAAGCATGTCATCGAGGCGCGTGGCGGCTACCGGCGCGTGCGGGGGATCGACGACTTCGACCGCTACATCCGCTTCGATGAAACGGAGCTGCTGTCCAATACGGAGGAGATCGACTATTCGCTCATCAACCGCGTTTACGTCAAGCAAAGCGGTGTGGTGCGGGAGATCTTCTCCTGGCAACTCTGGCAGAAGCGCTATCTCGATCCGACGTTTGGCGGTGCGCTGGAACCGGGTGTGCGCAACACGCTGGTAACGCAAACGGAGATGACGGGCTTCGCCTTCCTCGACGGGCAGCGCAAGTATTCGCCTGTGGTGAGCTCGCTGCAGGTGAACCCGACGCGGCTAATCGGGATCGAATGGCGCAGCGACTACGATACGGTCCGGCACCGCATCACCAATTCTTCGATTCAGGCCAATTTCCGGACGCAGATATTCTTCGTTTCAGCCGGCCATAACACGGTGCGGAGCGACCCGGTGCTCTCGCCCTCGAACAACCAGTTCATCGGGCTGATCGGCATCGGACGGTCGGACCAGCGCGGCTGGAGCGCGGGTTTTAGCTCTGTGTACGATTTTCGGGTCGGGAAGACCATGTACACGACCACGCAGGTCAGCTACAACTCCGACTGCTGCGGTATTAGTTTCCAGTACCGGCGCTTCGATGTGGGTACGCGCAAAGACTGGACGTGGCGGGCAGCATTCGCAGTGGCGAATATTGGAAGCTTCGGAACGCTGAAACTGCAAGAGCGGCTGTTTTAGTCCTCAATTGAGTCCAGCAGTTCGGTCAGCCGCCGGCTCCGCTCGCTCACATTGCTCTGCAATCGCTTGAGCTCGTTTTGCACGGTACGCAACTGGTCGGCCAAGTGCAGCGAGGCCAGCACGGCGACGCGTGTCGAGTCGAGGTTCTGCGAACGCATGGCGATGCCATTCATCATCTCGTCGATCTCGTTGGCCAGTTGGATCGTGTCGTTCGGGTCGCCGGAAGTGACCAGCGAAAACGTCTGATTCAAGATCGTGACCTTCACCTGCTGTTTATCGGCCATGGTCGTCCCGTAAGCGAAAGAGACCGCGCTTAGGCGGTCCCCATTTTATCGATTGTCTCGAGCAGCCTCTCGACGCGGCGCCGAACGTTGTCCTTCTCCTTGCGCATCGCCTCGTTTTCGAGCATGAGCCGCGTGATCTCGGCTTTGTTCTTGGTGGCGGTCTGCGAAACTTCTTCCGCCTCGGCAAGTGACCGGAGCGCCTCGGCCAATTGTTTCTCTACCGCCGCTTTCTCCTGGCGCAACGATTGCACCAGTTCGACGGCACGCTGAATACGCTCCTCCAACCCGGCGAGCGTATCCTCCTGCTCTGCCGCGGCCCGTTCAGCCTGGCTCATGGACGGGAATCTCCTTCTGCGAGATTATGCCTCACCGAGGGCGGCTTTTGCTTTGGCGACGAGATCCGTGAAGGATTTCTGGTCGTCGTAGGCGATCTCGGCAAGCACCTTGCGATTGAGCGTGATGCCGGCCTTGTTCAGCCCGTCGATGAATTTGGAGTAGGAGATGTCGGCCGCGCGACAGGCGGCGTTGATGCGCACGATCCAGAGGGAGCGGAAGTTGCGCTTCTTCTGGCGGCGTCCGACGAAGCCGTAACGCAGGGCCTTTTCGACCGCTTCCTGGGCCGAGCGATGGAGCTTGCTTTTGGTGAGGAAGTAGCCTTTGGCTAGCTTGAGAACTTTTTTTCGATTGTCTGTGCGGTTTGTACCGCGTTTGACTCTGGGCACGATTTCCTCCTGAGATCACTTCGAACCGAACAGGCACGTGCGTTTGATTGGCCTGTCAGCTCTGACTTTTATCATTAGCCGGGCCCGAATGAGCTCACCGGCGGGGATGGATGCTGGCTACCGGCGCGCCGGCTAGTAGGGCAGCATCTCCAGAACGGCCTGCTTGTTGGCGTCGCTGATTTCGACGCCTTTACGCAGGCGGCGCTTGCGGGACCGCGCTTTGGACGTCAAGATGTGGCGGGCGCCCGAATTGTGGCGGCGGAGTTTACCCGTACCCGTCTTCTTGAAGCGCTTTGCGGCGCCCTTATGGGTTTTCAGTTTAGGCATAGTAATACCGTCCTTCCGGAGGGGAGGGACAACTTTCTTAGGATAGCATGGGCGATCCAAACCGGGCAGCCGCGCGGGAAAAGCACACATGCTGTATCCTGATTGCTGAGTGCATTTGCAGTCTCAGCGGCGAATTAGCATCCGGATTCCCCGGGCCGCCTGAGCTCTGCGCATTCGACAGAATTCGACGAACAGAGGCCACCGGCGGAACGTACCGCCTGGTGGCCTTCCTGTTTTTGGAGGGACGCATGATCACGGTTCAGGATGTGGAGCAGGCCCAATCGCGGATCCGCGACTCGATTTACATGAGTCCATGCGTGCGCTCACAGACGCTGTCGCAGTTGACCGGCGCGTCGCTATTCCTCAAGTTGGACAATCTGCAAATGACCGGGGCGTTCAAGGAGCGGGGGGCCCTGAACAAGCTCATGCTGCTCAACGAAGCGGAGCGGGCTTGCGGTGTGATCGCGGCCTCAGCCGGCAATCATGCGCAGGCGGTGGCCTATCACGCTTCGCGGCTCGGCGTGCAGTCCACCATCGTGATGCCGCTGACGACGCCGCTTGTGAAGGTGTCGCAAACAAAGAGCCACGGGGCCGAAGTGGTGCTGCATGGCGCAAACTACGACGATGCCTATGAGGAGGCGCGGCGGCGTTGCGATGATGGCGGGCTAACGTTCGTACATGCCTTCGACGACGACTGCGTGATCGCCGGGCAAGGGACGGTTGGCCTCGAGGTCCTGCAACAGAATCCCATGTTTGACGCCATTGTGGTGCCGATTGGCGGAGGAGGGTTGATCGGCGGCGTTGCCTGCGCGGTGAAGGAGACCAATCCGCGCATTCGCGTGATCGGCGTGCAGACGTCAAGGCTCCCGTCGATGAAGCGCGCGGTCGAAGCAGGCGCGCCGGTGCTGTTGGATGCGGCGCAGACCATTGCCGACGGCATCGCCGTGCGAAGGGCTGGAGAGCGTACGCTGCCCCTGGTGCGGAAGTACGTGGACGAGATCGTAACCGTAGACGAAGAAGAGATCGCAAGCGCGATTCTGTTGTTGCTCGAGCGCGAAAAGACGATCGCCGAGGGCGCGGGCGCCGCGGCGCTGGCCGCGATGATGCACCACAAGACAAACCTGGCTGGCAGGCGCGTGGCAGTGCTCGTGTGCGGCGGCAACATCGACGTCACCCTGCTGAGCCGCATCATCGAACGCGGGTTGAAGAAGGACGGAAGGCTAGTGCGCCTGCGTATCCACTTGCCCGATCACCCGGGCGCGTTGGTGCGGCTGGCGACGGTCATTGCGGCACAAAAAGCCAACATCGTCCAGACTACGCACGACCGCGCACACTTCGGCGTCAGCCTGAGCGACACCGTGATCGATGTGCAAATGGAGACGCGAGGACCTGAGCATGTGGCCGAGTTGTGCGCAGCGCTACAAGCGGCGGGCTATGAGTATGAAGAGGTGAGGTGACCCGCCGCGCCTACGACATCGGCTCGCTGCGTGTCGTCGTGGCGATCAACATTCCCGTGACGAAACCGGCGGCTCCGATGAGAAATGCGGCCCATTGAATCGTCTTGCTGTCGAACGGCTGATTAACGGCAACGGCCAGGCCGGCGATGCCGACAACCAGACCGGCGATTGCAAGATAGTGGCGAATCGTCATTAAACGTATTGTATCGGGCTTGCGGGCCAGATGCGAGGTTGCCCCATCAAAAGATGTCTACGGTTACCTGGTTTGATATTTCGCCATCCACCTCTACGCTGAAGGCGAGGGCGCCCGCGCCGCGCAGCTCGGGCGGCAATGGGCCGACATTGAGCTGATCCAATCCGGCGAACGTTCCCTGCGCACCAGCGTATAGGACGGGAATGGGTATGCCGCGCAACGTCACTAGCACGCGTTCGAGCGAGGACCGGCTGCGAAAACCCGTACCATATAGGACCAGGTAGAGGGGTTCCGCCGGTGAACCGAGGTCAAGCGGCAGGTTTTGAAACAACCGCGTTGATTCGTTAAAGGAGAACAGCGGAATGGATTGCTGCTCGCCCGAAAGCAGCAGCCGGTTGCCAAAGCCGGCCGCGACACCCGCGCCATTCGCGTTTGCAGTGAACAAACCTGGCGCGACGGCTCGGACTTCCACGCGCAGCCCGACGGCCGTTGTGCCTTCGACGGTAGTCACAAAAATCTGCGCCGATCCGGGTGCGGTGTTTCCCGGCATCAGGAAATTGATCTGTGCGGGCGAAACGAAATAGACGGGCGCCGGGATGTTCGTCCCCCTGCTGTCGCGAACGGTGACCGAAGTGCCCGCGATCGTGTTTGGATAGGGCGGATCGGCAACGGCGGTCGAGGCGGCGAGACGGGTTCCCTTCAGCACGACCCATGATTCTGGGGCCACGGCAACGATCAGGTTGGCGGCCAACGTTGCACCGTTGAAGACGGAGCTGGCCACTGGACGCGTGTCGACTACGCGCACGGTAAAAAACTCGGCCGTTGTGCCGATCGAGACTCGAACGATAATCGCGGCCAAGGTGCTCCCCGTGCGAATGGAGGCCGTGGCGTTGCCAGCCGCGTCCGTACCCGTGGCGGTGATCGTCCCCTGGTTACCCAGGATGGCCCACTTCACGGGAAGAAATTCGTCGCTCGCGGGATTGGGAATGGTAACGCCTGCGCCATTCAAGACGCGGACGGTCAAAGGAAGCGGCACGTCGCGGTTAAGCGGCGCCGACTGATTATCGCCGGAGACCTTGACGAGGCGAGTGGGCAGAACGGCGGCGTTGGCTATCGAGCGCACACGGACCGAGTAGTTAGACTCCTGCTTGCCGGTCACTTCAAAAAGTAAGTTCGCTCCAGGTTCGAAATGCTGAGAAATCGATGCCGTTCCTACCTCATAGGCGGCAAAGGCGTTTGGCTCCGGCTGAAGGCAACTGCGATTCGTGGTGAGCCCGGCCGTCTTCGCCGGGCGGATCCTAAATGGCCCGTCGCCGCTCAGCACACTCGAGTCGACTGAATAGATGATCACGCCGGATTCGCACAGGCCAGGATCAGCTGCTACGGCTTCGCGCGCTTCCATCACATACACTTTCGTGGGTGAGACTGGGACTATAGCGGCCTTGTTGCCAGTTGCAGTGTGGACCGGCGTCAGCGCGACTTGACCCGATCCGGAGGCAAGACAGGTCAACTGGGAGGGTTCAATCCAGCCCAGTTTTTCCTTGTGCCAAGCGGTCAGGCCGAGACCGGCAGACATGATGTCCCAGCGCCCAAAGGGCTGGATCGCTTCCTCGAGCGTATTCGCATCGAGCAGGTAAAGGTCCTGCAGGCCCAACAGGTGCAGATTCTCGTGGGCGAGGACGTCAGAGTATCGGAGGTCCCTAGGAACGAAATACAGGAATCTCATTGGAGCCCCGTCGCCGAAAGCAGCCACCTCGGGAAGCAGAACGAAGGCCTGCGCGGAATCGGTATCCAGGCTCTGCGCCGTAATAATTGTGATGAAGTCGAACGTACTAAAGGCGACGTCGGCATCGGACACGGCGATGATCTCCTGAATGAAATCTCTCAAGTTACCGTAGGTGCGGAACGGGTAGGCGCTAAAGGGGCGCGACATCCGGTACCACTTATGGATGGGCGTGATGTCGACGCGCAGTTTGTTATAAGAGAGATCCGCGAGCATCTTTGTATATGGCGGCACGAGATCGGTGAAGAGTTCCTGCGTCGTCGCGTCTCCGGGACGATTGGGAGCATCGGGGAAATCGAGGAACAGCAGAACGCCGCGCAGGGAACCTGTGGAGCGCAAGTGATACGTGTAACTTGTGGCTGCGGCGGTAAAGAGGCCGGGGAAATCGCCAGTGGGTTGGAGATTACACGGCGCGGCAGGGACGCGCGGGGGGTCGACGGTTACCTTATTCGCCGGATCGCGCGCGGGAACGGCAATAGTCACGTGGCCGCGGCGGATCAACTCGCCCTGAGGCACCTTTTGGGCGAAACACAAGATGGCGAAGAGGCTCGCCGTGAGGAGGAATCTCACCTCAAGAACATGCATTCAGGACGAGCGTAGCATGACACGCATTGTACGCTCGCTGGGCGTGGGGTAGAATCGCCTGATGGTTCGAGTCACTGCCTTCTATGCGCATTCCGACGGTGCGCATTTCGATTGGGACTATTACACGAAAAAACATCTGCCCATGGTGCGCGAACTGCTGGGAGAAAAGCTGATAGCCATGGAGGTGGAACGCGGCCTTTACGGTGTGACGGCGGGGCTTCCACCGATGTATATTGCCATGGCGCGGCTGGATTTCGAATCCAATGAGGTGCTTCAGGGCCTAATTGCGAGCGTCGTCCCCAAGATCGTACAGGATATTCCCAATTACACGTCTATCGCGCTGCAGATTCAGGTGAGTGAGCTAGTCGCGTAACTACTGATTATCTTTGTACTCGTCCAGCCAGGCCATTTGAATGGCCTCCAGTTTGGCTTCGTTCGAGGCGGCCGGGTCGCCCTCGAAGTTTTCCAACTCAGTGACGTATTTGAGCAGGTCAGTAAATCGAACCGTGAGTGGATCGATCTCAGGATGGGCTTCGTATAGTTCGATGCCAATATCTTCGAAGTCACTCCAAGTCAGTTTTTTCATGGTGGCCCTAGATCTTCGTTCCCTTGAGCGCCGTATTCACCGCCGCGTTCATGATGCTTTCCGCCAGCGGGCGCGTCACCTCGTCGAGAGCTTCGATCTTCGCTCGAATCAGCTCGTAACTATCGCCATGGTAGACAACCATCAGTTCGTTGAGCGCGCGATTGATCGTTTCCCGCTCCAGCTCGGGCAATTCGTACCAGGCGTCGCTCTGCTTGGCCTTCTCGACGGCATGCATCACGTTGTCGGCCTCGACGCGCATCTCCCGCACCTGCCGTTCGGCGAAGTCTTCTTCCGCCTTGTCGATGGATTCGAGAATCATCGCCTCCACCTGTTCGTCAGTGAGACCATAGCTGGGTTTCACTTCGACGGTCTGCTCCTTGCCTGTGCGCTGCTCACGGGCGCTTACCTGCAAGATGCCGTTTGCATCAATGAGGAAGCGCACCTCGATGCGGGCAATGCCGGCGGGCATCGGGTCAATGCCTTTCAGATCGAATCGCGCCAGCGACCGGCAGTCCTTCACCATCTCGCGTTCGCCCTGCACCACGTGGATCAGAACATTTGTCTGCCCTTCAACAGCGGTGGTGAACGTCTCGGTGGCTGACGCCGGAATCGTCGAGTTGCGGTGGATGATCTTCGACACCAGTCCGCCCATGGTCTCAATGCCGAGTGAGAGCGGCGTGACGTCGAGCAG
>DASRHX010000604.1:0-3878 GCA_035650295.1 Bryobacteraceae bacterium
ACCCAGAATTTCGACGCGCTCGAGTATCTGGTCGAACGCGCGCATGCACGCGGCATCGAGGTGCACGCCTGGTTCGTGGTCTACCCGCTCTGGCAGCCGAACCTGCCGCCGCCAACCAACCCCTCGCATCTCTACTACCAACATGGCCCGGGCAAGTTTGGCCGCGATCTGTGGCTCTCGTTCTCCAGCACCGGCCGCATCGGCAACTCCCTGGATCCGGGCCATCCCGATGTGCAGCGTTATCTCGCGGCGGTCATGATTGAAGCTCTCCGCGCTTATGACATCGACGGCATCCATCTGGATTATGTGCGCTACGAGGAAGGAGCTGATTATGGCTACAATTTCGTTGCCGTCGAGCGGTTCCGGCGGCTCACAAATGCGAACGCCGCGCAGCCGCCACAAGCAACGGCGGCGGAATGGAACAAGTTCCGCCGTGATCAGGTCACCGCCTTGGTACGCCAACTCTATCTGCGCGCGCATGAGTTGAAACCGAACGTGAAGCTCAGCGCAGCCCTGATCAGTTGGGGTGACGCGCCTACCACTCAGGCCGGATTTCAGGCCAGCGCTTCCTATTCCAGGGTTTTTCAAGACTGGCTCGGTTGGATGAAGGAAGGGATTCTCGACCTCGGTGTGCCCATGCACTATTTCCGCGACTCCTCTGGCGCGGCCCGGCTGCAAGCCTGGTTTGAGTTTGCCCGTGAGTACCAATACAATCGCCGTTATCTTCCCGGTATTGGCCTTTATCTGAATCCCATAAGCGCGTCGCAGCGACAGATGACGCGGCTATTGAAGGCGAGCTTACCGGGCTCCACGCCCGCCGGCATTGGCCTCTACAGCTACGCGAGCACAAGCACGCTAAACTCAACAGGCGCACCGACGCAGCCTAATCGTGTCTTTCTCAATTCGGCCGCCGCCTTTTTCGGGCGGCCGGTTCAAGTGCCGCAGTTGCCGTGGCTCGATGCCCCGCAAGCCGGTCATCTGGCGGGAACGCTAACAACCAATGGAGGGCAGGATTGGTGGCTCGATGGCGTGAAGATCGTCTTGCGATCGGACACCGGCAAGGACTTTGTCCGCACGAGCGAATCCGATGGCACCGGCTTCTACGGCTTCGTCGATCTGCCACCAGATCGTTATCGTTTGCGTTTGGAGCGCGGTGGAACCGTGCTGCACGCCTCGACTTCGTTCGACGTCGCCGCGGGACGCGTTGCGCGCTACGACGTGGCATTGCGGGCAGCCGATCTTGAGGCAGCAATGCCGAAGGTGACCGGAACCGCGCGCGAGGTGTATGCGGCGGGCGACATGGTGACTCTGCGTGGCACGAACCTGGCTCCCGTCGATGCTCATGCTCCAGCCGAAGGAGCTGCTGATATGCTCGGTGGCGTCCGCGTGTACCGCAAGGACGGCACCGCACTGCCACTGCTGCGCGTCTCGTCCAGCCGCATCGATTTCGCGCTACCCGCACGCTTGAACGCACAAGAGACTCTGACCATTCGCCACTCCGGTCTCGATTCTGCGAACTTCAGCATCCGCACGGCACCGGTTGCACCCTCGATCGAAGCGATTCGTCCGCTCGGGATGGGCGCCTATGAAATTCACGTGCGCGGCCTTGGCGCGCTAATCGACCGTCTTCGCGTTCTCTACTCCGGCGGCAGGGCCGACATTCTCGAAACTGAGCCGGTGGCCGGACGGCCAGGCTTGTATCGAATCAGCGCGATGATCGAACCGGGAGCGCACGGCGAGTTCCGCCTGGAGGCGGCCGGAGTGCGTTCCGCGCCCTTTCCGTTCTAGGATGGTTCTCCAGTGAGCCCGGAGGAACAACTCCGCCTGTTGGGCGAGCGCATGGATGCGCTCACCACTTCCAATGCGCGCCTCGTTCGCCGCGTGAATGAGCTGGAACGGCAGTTGCACGCGCTCACGGGGCAGCCGTCTGAGCCCGAAGCAATCCGTGAGTCAACGCCTCCCGCGCCAGCGTCAGTCGCGCCAAAAGCGCCGGAGCCGGTCGAGATTCCGACACCTACACCTGTCCCGACGGAAACACCGACTCTCGAATCGAAGCTGGGTCTCGCCTGGGTGAATCGCGTCGCCGTGGTGACCTGCATCTTTGCCGCCGCCTTCTTCTTCAAGTACGCCGCCGACAACGAATGGATCGGTCCCAGCGGCCGCGTCATTATGGGGCTCCTGGCTGGATGTGCTGCGCTCTTCTTCGCCGAACGCTTCCATGCGCGCGCGGAACGTGTGTACTCGCAGGGCTTGTGCGGCCTCGGCGTCTCGATGCTGTATCTATCCTTCTTCGCAGCATTTCAGTTCTACAAGCTCATCCCGCAGGGTCCGGCATTCGCGCTCATGGCGATCGCCAGCGTGCTCGCGGGCGCACTCGCCATGCGCTTCGAGTCACAGGCAATCGCCGTATTGGCCCTGATTGGCGGATTCCTAACGCCGCCACTCTTATCCACCGGCAGTTTCAACGCACCCTTCTTCTACGCGTATCTGCTTGCCCTCGCCTGCGGTGCGCAGTGGCTCGCGCGAAAACAGAACTGGCCTAATTTGGCCGTATTCTCGCTCGCCGGCACAATCCTCCTGGCGATCGGCTCCCTCGACAACATGGAGCGCACCGATACAGAGGGCTACTTTGCCGCATTTAGCGTCGCCGCGTTCGCCATCTTCCTCAATTCTTCTTTTTCCTTGGTCGCCTACATCGGCCAGTTTGCGTTTCCCATCCTCCTGGTCGCGGCCAAGCAAGCCGGCTTTCTGCCGTTCGCCGTCGCGCTCGTGGCGATGACGGCGGCGTCGCTTGCGTGGGGTGCAATTCGCGATCGCGTTCATGCCCTTCCTGTCGCTTATGCGGCCGCATCGATCAGTACGTACTTGTGGATGGTCGAATCGAGCGACGAAAATGCTCTTACGCAGAACGTGCCGCTTGCTGCCGCTCTCTTTCTGTTGTTCCTCGCGTGGATTCCCTTCCGTACACGCACCGGTAACGAGTTGCGTACCGCTGACTTGGTGGTCGCGGCCGCTAACGCATGCACCTTCTTTGGCGCCGTCTACGTGTCGTTCGAAGCAAAAGCGCCAACATGGCTCGGCGTCGCGGCCCTGGTGACGGCGGGCCTTCACATCCTCGCCGGACGCCTTGCGCGCATTGACACGCGAGGCGCCATGCTATTCCTCGGCCTTGCCCTCGCCTTTGCGACGCTCGCCGTTCCCCTGCAGTTCTCGCGCTTCTACATCACCATGGCCTGGGCGCTCGAAGCGGCGGCGCTCGCGTGGGTAGCCGGGCGAACGCGCTCGATTCGTGTCGCTTCGCTATCGCTCGTTATCGCGCTGTTCTCGGGACTCGACTTGCTCTACGAGTTCAACGGTCCCGTGCTCTACATTCCCGAAGGCACGCCCGTACCGGCGTTGCTGTTCAACAGCCGCATGTTCACCATGCTCGTCTGCGCAGCCTCGTTCTGGTTCATCGCCCGCTGCCTGCACGACTGGACCAAGCCATCGCCCATCGCCGTTCCGCCCTACGTCGCTGGGCACCTCACGCTCGTCTACGCTCTCACGCTGGAAGTGATCGAATGGGCCCATCGTGGCAGTGAACCAGAGAATATCAGCAGTGTTTCGCGGCTGTCGGTGACGATTCTCTATGCGCTTTACGGCGTCGCGCTGATTTCCCTCGGCGTTGCCACGCGTACAGCGATCAACCGCGTCCTTGGTCTCGCCGCCATCGGTTTTGTCATCCTCAAGCTCTATCTCTACGACGTGTGGAATCTCGCCACTGTTTATCGCGTCATCGCCTTCGGCGCACTGGGGGCGCTGCTTCTGCTCACTTCGTTCCTTTACTCTCGATTCCGCGGCAAGATCGAGTCGCTCTGGCAGAGCGACAATGGATAGGT
>DASRHX010000605.1:0-3289 GCA_035650295.1 Bryobacteraceae bacterium
CGCCTGCTTCCGCCGCCGCATCAGACCGTCTGGCACAGAAGCAGACGCTGACAGCGTGTCCGTTCTCAACCACTGCCAAGATCGGCGACCGCTCGGCGATCTCATCCGCGACCCAGCCTCGAAAATGATGCTCCAGCATGCGCATGTCCACTAGAACGGTAATATTGGCTGGTTCTGCAACAACATCGGGAAACGTGAACGAGGGTCCAAATTCAATCTCGCCTCCAACCAACGCCGAATACTGGTTCGAATGAATCGGAGGATCTCGAAAATCCGTCACCGGAGGCTCCTCCCGAGCGAGGCGATTGAGTTCACGTGCGATTTCGTCCGGAATGCCCGCGCGCACACCCCACGTGCATCTCGTCGGGCTCCGGATCAATACAAAAGCCGGACCAGGGCTCGAACCTGGCTCACGCGTCGAAACGATGCGCCCGTCGGCGTTCAGTTTGAAAAGCGTCCGAAGCTGGACATCTGGTGAGAGTTGCTCCATCTTGTGAACAATATCAAGTGGCGCGGTAGCGCCCAAGATGCACCATCCGAGCGGATTTGGATTGACCGAAGCCCGTTGGGAATCTCCCAGTGGGCCCGTCGTCGGCGAGCGGGCATCTCAGCAAGACGTCGGATTCGGCTTCTCGCCATCACAGCTACCCCAACAACAAAATTTCCCCTCCTCTCCATCACTTACCGCCGGTCCCTCGCCAACACCACGATCCTGCCATCCATCATGGTCCCGTGAGCAATGCCGGGAATCCGTCCGCAGTCTTGCCAACGTTGGGCGGCCACCTCGCGACCGCGGCCCATTCGGGCGAACAAACTACGTTTTTTACGAATCGAAGCCAATTCATCCCCTTTGCTTCGCCCATTGCTTTTGCCCCCGCACGGCTGCCGTTCACGGTATATGATGCCTCCATGAACCCGTTTCAGGTACTGCTTGAATTCAGCCTCGCCAACAAACGCGGTCTGACCTTCTACGTCAACGGGCAAGCCGTCGTGGGCTACGTCACCAAGATCGCCGATCACACCGTCGAAGTCCGTAACCAACAACACGACCGTGTCATCCTCCTGATCGACCGCATCGACGGGGTTGCGCAATGACGCCGGTGACCCGTCGCGGATTCACGAGCGCTTTGGCCGCCGCCGCCACCGCGCGGCAAACCTCCAAGCCCAACATCCTCTGGATCACCTGCGAAGATACCGGCCCCCACCTCCGCGGCTGTGGCGACGAATACTCCGTCACTCCCAACCTCGACGCGCTCATGAAGCGCGGACTCTACTACAAGAACGCTTGGTCGAACGCGCCCGTCTGCGCACCCGCGCGCACCACCATCATCTCCGGCATGTACCCGCCCTCGCTCGGCGCCGAGCACATGCGCTCGGAGGTGCGCCTCGCCCCCGGCCAAAAAATGTACCCGCAGCTCCTCCGCGAGGCTGGCTACTACTGCACGAACAACTCGAAAACCGATTACAACCTCACCGAGCCTGGCAAAGTATGGGACGAATCGAGCCCCAAGGCCCACTGGCGCAACCGCGCCGCCGGCCAGCCCTTCTTCGCCATCTTCAACTTCACCATCACCCACGAAAGCCAGCTCCGCACGCGACCGCATGAGTGGAAGCACGACCCGGCAAAGGTGCGCGTGCCTGCATATCATCCGGACACCCCCGAGGTGCGCCAGGACTGGGCGCAATACTACGACAACATCACCACCATGGACGGCCTCGCCGGCAAAGT
This sequence comes from Bryobacteraceae bacterium, assembly GCA_035650295.1. GTDB lineage: Bacteria > Acidobacteriota > Terriglobia > Bryobacterales > Bryobacteraceae > JAFLBB01. The sequence goes on from DASRHX010000605.1 coordinate 1,730, forward strand.
GCTTGCCGAGCTGAAAGCCGACGGCCTCGACCAGGACACCATCGTCTTCTTCTATGGCGACCACGGCTCAGGCATGCCGCGCAGCAAGCGTTGGCCCTTTAACTCCGGCCTCAACGTGTCAATCGTGGTGCATGTCCCCGACAAGTTCAAACACCTCGCGCCGCCCGAATACAAGCCCGGAGGCACGACGGATCGCATGATCGGCTTTGTCGATCTCGCGCCCACCCTCGTCAGCCTCGCCGGCATGAAGCCCATTGCCTACCACCAGGGACAGGCGTTCATGGGACCGAATGCAACGCGGCCGCGCCCCTTCAACTACGGCTTCCGAGGCCGCATGGACGAGCGCTACGACATGGTCCGCACCGTGCGCGACAAGCGTTACGTTTACGTGCGCAACTATATGCCGCACAAGATCTACGGCCAGCACATCGACTACATGTTCCAAACGCCGACCACGCGCGTGTGGAAGAAGCTCTATGACGAAGGCAAGCTCAACCCGGCACAACGCAAGTTCTGGGAGTCCAAGCCGGCCGAAGAGTTGTATGACCTCGAATCCGACCGTGATGAAGTAAACAACCTCGCCGCTTCACCGCAACACAAGGCAGCGCTCGAACGCCTCCGCAAAGCCGAGCGGGAATGGGTCGCTCAGATTCGCGATGTCGGTTTCTTGCCCGAAGGCGAGATTCATTCGCGCGCCGGCGCCGCTACTCCGTATGAGTTGGGCCGTAACGAATCGAAGTTCCCCATGGAGCGCATCATGGCGGCGGCGGAATTGGCTGCGTCACTCAAGCCCGGCGTCGAAGCCTTGCTCATCAAGCTGATGGCAGATTCGGACAGCGCAGTCCGCTATTGGGGCGCCATGGGGGTGCTCATGCGCGGCGAGGCGGTGGTGAAAAAGCAGGCTTCGTCCCTTGAGAAAGCCCTCGCCGATTCCGCGCCCTACCCGCGCATCGCTGCCGCGGAAGCGCTTGGCCGCTATGGCAATGACGCCGAGGCTCAACGTGCGCTCGACACATTGGTAGCGCTCGCGCCCTCCACCAGCAACGGCCCGTACGTCTCGCTTGCCGCGATCAACGCCATCGCCACGATGGGTGAACGTGCGCGTCCCGCCGCCGCGAAGCTGCGCGCCATCCTGGACGCCTATCCGAACGTGTCCGAACGCGCCGGGGGATACGGCGCACGCGCGCTCAAGACCTTGCTTGCCGCTCTCAGCGCCTAGTTTTCGAAACTCGCGCCGCGCTCATGAACGCTCTCCGGAGCGTTCACTGAAGGCAGCCAACGCGACAACTCCTGCTTAATCGGTGCATACTCGGGCCTTGCAGCCAGGTTGGTCCACTCCTGCGGATCGGCCAGTTCGTCGTACAACTCCTCGCCTCCATCTGAATAGTGGATGTAGCGCCAGCGTTCGCTGCGGACAGCATGGTTGTCTTTGAAGTAGGTCGTCACCACTGGCCGGTCCCACGTCGCCGCCGGATTGGTGAGCAACGGCCGCAGGCTCACGCCTTCCAGCTCGTCACGCTGTGGCACGCCCGCAAGATCGCATAGCGTTGGATACACGTC